>CAIUKU010000261.1 GCA_903899825.1 uncultured Bacteroidales bacterium
ATAGTTTAATTATATTAAATACCTTTCTTTGGGATAACAAAGCAAATATTTTTTTACTTCCTTATCTAAAAAAGCTGCATTTAATTGATCTGAAGCCTCAGTAATATCCTTTACAATATTGTTTTTTAATAAAATATTAATTGTTTCATGTTTTATATCATAAGCATTGTTTACAACATCTGTTGTAAAAACAAAAAAATCTGCATCCTCCTTACTAATATTGTAATATTTACTTATTTTATCTTTCAATATTGATATTCTTTCTATATCAAATGACTGATTCTGTAACTCAATCTGGTATAACTTTCTGGATACTAAATAGGTAGATAGTTCTGAAAGTATCTTGTCTTCATGCATTTGCCATACTTTGATGGATGTAAAAATGTCATAATCATCCAGCAATGAAAATGCATCGATGAGAGAATCGTCTTCAATAAAATCTGTTTTATGAAAATTATTTTTCAAAAATAAACTCAAAGCTGGTGTTGCAAATACTTCAATATTTGATTGAGCTAATTGTTTGGCTCGTTTTAATATTTTTATCATAAGCTGTTCAGCTGAAAGTACAGTTTTATGTAAATAAACCTGCCAATACATTAAACGTCTGGAAACCAGAAATTTTTCGACAGAATATATGCCTTTTATATCTACCACTAATTCTCCATTCCAAACATTCAGCATTTTGATTATTCGTTCTGTACCTATTATTCCTTCGGAAACACCAGTAAAAAAGCTATCCCGGGTCAAATAATCAAGCCGGTCAACATCCAGTTGTCCTGAGACCAATTGATGTAAAAATATTTTTGGATACTTGCCTTTAAAGATATCCAGAGCCATTTCAAGTTGTCCGTTAAAAGTTGTATTGAGTCGATTCATAAATATCTCAGAAATAGCTTCATGGCTCATACATTGTACAATAGAATGTTCCAGGGCATGAGAAAATGGTCCATGCCCGATATCGTGTAGCAATATGGCAATAGCAGCAGCATTTGCTTCTTCATTGGTAATAATTTGCCCTTTTTGTCTTAATACTTCAATAGCTTCTATCATTAGATGCATACTGCCCAAAGCATGACTAAATCTTGTATGTAATGCTCCGGGATATACCAGATGAGTGAGCCCGAGTTGCATGATACGACGTAATCTTTGAAAATAGGGATGTTCAATAATATCAAATATCAAATCGTTGGGTATTCCTATAAATCCATGAACAGGATCGTTTAATAGTTTACGTTTATTGGTTATTATGTCTTTCATTCTGATGTTTTTATACTCATTAACTTAATCTTAAGTGTCTAGAATACATTTTTTTAAAGTAATTCTTGTAAATTATTAAGTACCGATTTATTTAAAAAATATTTATTATCTTACTTTGCTAATTTTATTTAATAATATTATTTAAAAACTCTTTTGCAGCATCTTTATTTAGCAATAAATTCATCATTTTCAATTTGATATAATCTTCATGATAAAAGCGATAACCTTTGGTTTTTCCATCAAATCCACCACTCCCTGAATCTTTAATTAAAAACCAATATTTATTATCTTTTAACTGATAACCAACAATATGTATGCAGTGATCATCATTTGTTGATTTGTTTTCTAAACGGTATTGACGGGCATCTTCATCAATATAATCAGCAGGAATATCAAAACTTGGAACAATGGCAACCTGAGTCTGACTGTTGTAACCCGGTTCAGAGACATCACCGCAAAGTGCAATGGTATAGCCTTTTGTGAGTGCATTGATGGTCAGCTTCATATAATCATTCAGTGATAAATTATAGTAATCATCGCATTTCCACCAATTATCAGGCTCATCCAGCAATCCTTTTTGATTGTATGCAATTTCTTTTGTCGACATAAAACTAAAATAATTTCCTGTGTTAAAATGCATTACATCGTTTAAAAAATCAAGAGGTGTAATAGATTTTCCCTCATATAAAAAAGTAGCAGGAGGTTCACCCATATAGAAGTTTAATATACTTTTAATGGTTGCTACAACAGTTTCTTCATTCCATAAGTTGTTTTTCTTAACCGATTCTAAATAAGCCAGCATTTCTTCAAGCATTTTAGTATGATTATGAACGGTCTTTCCAACAGGCCTTCCAGTGTATATATTGGAGGGAACTGCTCCATATTTTTTCATCATTCTAAGAACGGCATTGGATTCAGAACCTTCGCTGAAATACATATTACCTCGTTTTTCAACAAAATACTTAGCTCGTTCTATGTATTCACAATACACCGTAAACATTTCTGAAAGCTTAATTTTCTGATTGCTGTATCTTTCTACTTCCGATTCAACAAATGAAGTTCCTGCAAAACACCAGCAAGTTCCTGTTAAACCTTGATTTAATGGAAAGTTATGCCAGTATTTTTTATATCTGGATGTATCTGTAGGATAATTTTTTTCGGTAAAATCTACTGTAAAAACTTTTGCAGGCAACTGAATTGCATTTTTTTCACTCTCTTCTGATTCGATGGTTTTCAACAAGACATTTTGATAATATCCTGCTTTTTTTTCAGTATAAATTGCTTTGTCTTTTTTTTCAGTTTTTTGAGCATATAAAGCTAAAGATGTTGCAATAAGTA
>CAIUKU010000262.1 GCA_903899825.1 uncultured Bacteroidales bacterium
ACAAAAAACCAAGCATGGTTAAAGTACTGCGCCATCTGTTTTTTAATTTTTGCATACTACTTTTTTTGTTGATATTGTTTTTTTGTATTAGATTTTTGGGCGATTTAGGGTGTAAAAAACGTATCGTGATGTACTATCACGACTTTGTTTTTTACTTTAAATCCCGTTATAACGAATTTTAATGCTATTTTTTGGTTACTTTTTGCATACTGCTTTCTGCCAAGGTTTTTAAATTCCTTTCCACACAAAATATTTATTAAATAGTTATTGTTGTATCGGGTATTTCTCCATACATTTTCCAGGGTTTTGTATTTTGATTCGAACAATGAGCCATTAATCAAAAAATAATAATTATTATCAAAAAACCGCTCTATGGTAATTTCTACACCATAATTTTTTCCAATTCCTTTATTTACTAATGCAACATATCTGTAATCAATTCCTTCGTTGATGGTTGAATAGTAACTTGTATCACTGTTTTCGACAGGCAAATTGTAAAGATATTGATAGTAGATATCAATCTTTGCCCTTAAATTTTCGGTGACGCGCTTTTCGTAACCCAGTACAAAATGATCTGCTTTAAGCAAGTCCATATCTTTATTTGGTTCAATAACACTTCCGTCGGCTTGCAATACTTTAGTATAATAGTTGTGGACACTTTCCATAGAACTGTGCTTGCCATAACCGGCATGAATGGAAGTTGAACTGTTTATTTTCCAGTTGATTGCCAGCCTTGGTTCAATTGTAGTTTTGTTATTTAACAATACATTTGTATTATGCAAACCTGCAACAAAAGTGAATTTTTCGTTTAAACTGTGTTTCCAACATATAAAACTATTGAATGCACTTGCATAGTTGTTAAAATCAGTTACATCAAATAGAGTATTTGTTTCATTATTGTACATACTTTGTTTATAATTATAACTATACAAACTATATTTAATGCCCATTTGAATTTTGTTTTTAGCATTCATCTTATTGTTATATGTTATTGCTGCCCTATACGTCGAGTTGGTTATTCTGTTTCTAAAAGTATGTATTTTTTTAGTTACCGAATCTTTGAGAAATTCACCACCATTACCATAAATTTTTATGGTATCCGACTCAAAAATATCATCCTTAATACCGTTTCCCGAATAGGAAAATGAGGTTTTAATAAAACTGTTATGATTAATTGTCAAAGTATGGTTCATTCCAAGGTTTAAAAGATAATTAGCCTTTTCGTAATCTTTACTGATAAAAGCATTCTTAATTGTACTTCCGGGTGTCGATAAGCCAGAAACTGACATATTCTCCATTGAAACACCGCTTATACCTCCTAAGCCAAAGAAAGAAAATGTACCCATCTTTTTTGTAGGCAAAACGATTTTAAAGGTAGCATCCTGATAATCCAGTGCTCCGGGGACATCCACTAAACCAAGCTTTTTTATTAAAGATATAGCAGAGTACCTGTAATTTATCAGATAAGAGCCTGCATACCCTTTTTTAAAAGGTCCTTCCAGTGTTAAATCGGTACCCATGATACCCACTCCCGCCATGGCTTCAAATTTTTCGTTATTTCCAGTTCTGAGCTTTACATCATATACAGCTGATAAAACATCCCCATATTCCGGTGAAAAAGCGCCAGTGTAAAAATCAGAAGTGGTCAATAAATTATTGTTTAGTGCAGTCAGCGAACCAAATGATGCGTTTTGATCATCCATGTGATAGGGACTTAAAATCTCAACTCCATCCAAACGCCATTGCATATATTTGGGCGAGTTTCCTCTAACAATGATATCACTGCTTCCGTCCGGAGAAGCAGCTACACCTGCAAAACTACTAACGACACGTGCAGGGTCTTCCATACTTCCCGTGTAACGCTTGGTTTCTTCAAGAGATATTGAATGTGTACTAAGTAGCGACATGTCATTTATCGTCTCTCCTTTTTTCTGGTCAGGCCTAATAACTAACTCTTTCAGTGTTAATACAGATTCCTGTAAATTTAAATTCAGGACTACTTCCTTTGCCGAGTTAACGTCTATATTTGAAATAATTTTGGATTCATAACCCATGTACGAAATCTTTAAGGAAATTCTACCAATGGGTATTTTTTCCAGTCTAAAATTACCATTTATGTCAGTGACTGTGCCAATTAAAGGATCACTGCCTGGTATCAATACTGCTGCACCAAATAGCGATAATTTACTGTCGGCATCAACTACGCTGCCTCTGACTGATTGAGTTAAACTTCCGGGTTCAAATGAAAGAAGTTTTGCTGGATAAAGCTGTACTTTATTTCCTTTCACTTTATATCCAATTGGTTTACCTTTCAATAGATGGTCGAGGAATTCTTTTAATGTAATCGACTTTTTCTGAAAGTTTACTTCATAATTTAGCGATATTTCGCTCGAATAGGCAAAAACAATGTTTTCATTATGGCTTATTTGATCTAAAACTGTCTTTGCAGTTCCTTTAAAATCAGGTATATTTATTTTGCGTTCAAGTAATTCGGTTTGAGCAAAACTTAAATGAAAGAAGAGTAGAAAGTAAAAGAATGGAAGTAATTTAATTAATAATGGATTTAAAATAAATCGTGTCATTTCTGGTAAAATTTTTGGTGTTTAATAAAAGATTTAACTCATCCAAAACAGCTTCCAGTTTTTGATTATCAATTGTTGTTGTTAATGTGGGTATGCAACCTTGTTTATGTTCAAAAACAAATACGCGCGAATACTGTTTTTGAAGCATGAGAAATGCATCCGTAAGTGGAGTTTCTTTGAAATAAAAGATACCGGTTTTCCACGCCAGAAAATTCATATCATAATTTTTATCCTTTACAATTTTTGCCAGCAGTGGATTAAATGATCCTTGTTCTCCTGCTACGAGCTTAAGCCCGTTTTCTTTTTTACCGGAATAAAAATTTACAACTCCCGAAACAACTGATACTTTAACTTCTTCCGATGAATCTGAATACACATTAAAACTAGTTCCTAAAACTTCTGTGGTCATTTTGTAAGTTGTAATTCTAAATGGTATTTTTTCATTCCGTTGAACTTCAAAAAACGCTTCGCCTTTAAGCGTAATTTCTCTTTCTTTGCTTCCAAATTTTTTCGAAAAAGAGATTTCAGAATTTCCATTCAGATATACTTTAGATCCGTCAGCAAGTATATAAGCTTCATGTGGTTTCAGATTCTTACCGTAAACGATAAGCTGTTCAGCATCGAAAACGATAAATTTAATCAGGATTGAAACACCCAGAATAATCAGAAACATTGCAGCATAACGTAAAAATGTTCTCATTTTTAAATTAATTGTAGTTTGCAGCTTTGCTGGCAGTTCAATATAATCAGGTACTTCTGTTCCCTCATTTACCTTCCTTACAACTGACTCCCAATTCTTCTGTTTGTGAAACGTATCGACAAAGTTTACCTGATGAAGTTTTTTAAGTTGTTCAAAGCTTACTGCATGCATATCAGAAGCTTCTATCCATTGCTTAAAAAGATTTCGCTCATTATCATCAGCCATATTATCCATAATTTTGAGTAATATAGATTCATCAATATTTTCCTTTGCTTTTTTCATCGCTTTCTGAATGTAAAACACTTGTTTTTAATTTTACCCTACACTTATTTTATAAATTTAATAATATTGCAACTGTAATAAGTATATCTGCTAACTCACAACGCAGGAAATGCAAAGCTTTTGAAATATATTTTTCTACCGTCTTTTGTGATATATTCATTTTTTGAGCAATTTCATGATATTTGAGTTTATCGTATTTACTCAGAACAATAGCTTCTTTCCAGTTTTCCGGCAACTTATTTACAGCGAAGTGAATCCGCATATTTTTCTCAGTTTCAATTATTGATTCTTCTTCCGGAATTTCAAAATCATCTAAAGTATTTGCAACTTCTTCATTGTATTTCTGTCTGATTTTTATATGTCGCAGATAATTGAGGCTCGAATTACGAACTGCTTTATAAAGATAGGCTTTGAAGTCAGAATAAGGTTCAATTTGTTCATAATTCTGCCAGACTTTAACAAATACATCCTGAACAATCTCTTCTGACTGGGCATAATCATTGGTAAGCTTATATGAATGAAGCAGCAGCTGGTGAAAATAACTATCAAATAATTCTTTAATCTTTTGCTCTGAAGCGGTTGTTATCATTCAATCGATTTTAAAAAACTGGTCTAAAAAGGCTGATTCAATATTACTTATATCTTATCTGTTGAGCTTATTATATACTCGTTAATATCTGATGGTATGAATTGAGAAGGTGTTAGTAGCATTTTTTATAATAATTTACAGTTTTTTTTGGGAAAGTTCTCAAATATAAATCTGCTGCAAATCCGTAATTGCTTTTGCTATATTTTTAGTTTTCTCAGATTTTTAAATTTACCATTAATTATATACTTTTATAAAAAATTAGTTTATATGTTTTG
>CAIUKU010000263.1 GCA_903899825.1 uncultured Bacteroidales bacterium
CTCCTGATAATTCGTTCAAATCAACAACTATCAGACTTTTACTTTTTTGATAAACTTTTACTGTCGTATAAATTGAGTTCAATGCGGTTGTTGCATTATATTCAAACGCACCCATATCAGGCGTTGCATCACGTTTAAAAGATCTTTGGTCGGTTAATTGATAACCTGAATTTGCTGCCAAAGGATTTATTGCCTTGCTTCCAAGTACTAGAGAATGCGTTTGAAGATGACCTCCACCTGTTCCATCAACACCAACCATACCAGCAGTTGCAGCACTTGGAAGTAATGCAACTCCTCCATTGTCGGATAAAGTTGAATTCAAAACATTTGAAATGTCACCTGAAGTAAGTAACACATTTGCTGTAGTTACAGTTGCACCTATTTCAGTAAAACTCAAAGCTGCACCATTGCCTTTAGCACCATACATATTTCTACCGGTAGCCGATCCCAAAATGCTTGAATTTGGATATAATTGATCAAATGGGGGACAATAAATATCTCTTGAATTGATATTATCAGTACTATTAGGATCATTTCCAGCAACTATGGAATAATTCAGTCGAAAAATACCACCTAATAATGTAATTCCCCCACCGTATGACGTCGAAACATTTCCATTATTAGTATTTCCAGTTACAGTACAATTTGTAAGTGTCAAAGACGTGATACCTCCGGGACCGGAACCTAATTGTATACCTCCACCTCCTTCTCCAACACAAGAATTGCCTGATATTGTGCAATTAATTAATTCACAGGGACTATAAGCATCACTATTTGAACCAACAATATAAATAGCACCACCACCATTTGTTGCGTTAGTAGCATTATTTGCGTTCAATGTACAATTTGTCATGCTAAGTTTAGATTTATAATCAACTGAACCAGGTGATGATACAATAGCACCTCCGCGGGGAGCTGTGTTATTTGAAAATTTAGAGTTTGTTACAGTTATATTACCATACGAATTTATTGCACCTCCGTGAATAGATCCAGTTCCAGATGCAGTATTAATATTATTTACAAAAACAGATTTATCTACTATTAATAAATGTCCAGAAGTTGTACCAGTCATATAAATAGATGGCCCTCCAGTATTAGCACTAAACAAACAACTATTTATAGTTAATGTGTAAAGGGTGTTTCCACCTTGAAATACAGCTCCGTTCCCTAATGCAGCTGAAGTTGAGTTGGCTTCAAAAGTACATCTATTAAAAGTTATTGGATTTGAACCACGTTGAAATATGGCACCTCCTGAAGTAGCAGAATTGCTTTGTAAAGTACAATCATTCAATGTGATATTTCCATATGTTGAAATTGATCCTCCATTTACTGCTTTGTTATTTTTCAGCAAACAGTTATTTAATGTAAGGGAAGTCAATGCTGAAACAGTGCTAATAGCACCTCCAAATGAACCACTTGTGCCACTAATATCGTTATCTTGTAATGTGCAATTGTTCAATATTACTGTACCATTCAAATTTAAAGCACCTGTAGTCTTGCCAGATGCGCCTTGAAATATAAGTGAATTTATTGTTACTGTTTTTCCAGTAGCAGTAACCAAAATATTGTTTGCTGCCAAGGCATTAATTGTCACAGGAATATTCGTTGGATTGATAATCATATCCCTGGATATAGTTGGTAATATAGAACCAACAATTGCAATAGGAACAGTTGTACCAGTGAATGTGATGGTATGAGGAACTGCAGGAGTTGCAGTTGCATCAGCATTAGCCTGGGTAATTGCCCAACGCAGAGTATTAGTGACAGACGAAGCACCATCAGTATAAACTGACACCTCAAAATTTGTTGCAAATAGATTAAAAAAACTACTTACAAAAAGAATCGTAAAAAGAATTTTTGTTTTCATAATTGTTAAATTTAATATTGATTTATAAATAGGCGTTTTCTTGTTTGAAATTAACTGACCAATACTTCAAAAACTGATGCCGGTACAACTTCTGAAGGATGTTGTAAAATTAAACTTATTGCTTTTGATTTTACAGGATTATCGAGAGTAATCACATTAATAGTTTGATAATTATCCCGAACATTAGCTAAAATTTTTCCTGATTCATCAATAATATCATAATTTCTAACACAGAAAGGCATTACATTTTCGGGATGTCCCATTTGTACAGTTTCCATTGGGTGATCATAATCAGTATCAAAATACAAAGTAATTTTGTTTATTATTTGCTCTTCATTCCATTTTAAGGTTAATGTAGGGTTTTTATCCTCCAAATTAGCCACCCATGCATTTGACCTTATTGTAGGTCTGATATATCCATTTACTATATTTTTTGGAGAATAAGCATCTATAGTCGGTTCAATATGCATAGCTATATTATTTCCTAATGGTCTTCTTTCCGGAACCCAGAATTCAAATGCATCAACACCAATATCACCCTGAGGTTCTTGCTTAGAGCTTTTTGCAACAGCTTTATTATATTTCTGAAACACACTTACTAATCCTGTAATTCTATTTTTA
>CAIUKU010000264.1 GCA_903899825.1 uncultured Bacteroidales bacterium
GCTATTTATTTAATAATAATAGTAGAAAAATATATTACTTTTGAAATATATTTAAAAATGATTTTATTTTATCCAAACTACATGAATAGAATTATATTTGTAAAATATTGTTGATTTAGTGAATATTGATATGAACCGATTTTATTTAAAAATAATACTTCCTTCAATCATTTCTATTCTATTGTTTATCCTTACGATTTTTATCATTATTATGCCACATTTTGAGCAGAATATAATGAATGGTAAAAGAGAAATGATAAAAGAATTGACTAATTCTGCCTTGAGTATTTTGTCAAAGTATGAAAATGATGAAAGAAATGGCTTAATAAACAGAGATGAAGCTCAAAGAACAGCTCTTTCCAGAATTCAGTATTTAAGATATGGTGAAGATAACAAGGATTATTTCTGGATAACAGATATGTATCCCAAAATGATAATACATCCTTACCGAACTGATTTGAATGGGAAAGATTTGTCAAATTTTAAGGATCCGCATGGTAAAAAATTATTTGTTGAATTTGTAAAAACCGTTGAAAAATCAGAATCTGGTTATGTAGATTATATGTGGCAATGGAAAGATGATTCGCTTCATATTGTTTCAAAATTGTCTTATGTCAGAATATTTAAACCATGGAACTGGGTAATTGGAACAGGAATTTATATTGAAGATGTAAAAAAAGAAATTAAAGCACTCACACAAAAACTGCTATGGATTTCGATTGGTATTACATTTTTTATTGCTTTTCTACTTTTGTTTATATCTCAACAAAGTTTAAAAATTGAGAAAAAAAGAATTAAAGCTGAAAATGAATTACATAATTCGAAAGAAAAATACAGAACGCTTGTTGAAGCAGCAACCGAAGGTTTACTTATGTTAATTGACGGGAAAATAAGTTTTTTAAACAGCATTATTTGTAAACTGACAGGATATGTGAATGATGAACTCATTAATCACTCTTTAAACGAGTTGTTAAGCGAAAACAACAATAAAGATATCATAAGTGTTTTTTCAAAAAACATAGTCAGGGAAGGCCAATATGAAGTAAATTTAAAAAAGAAAAATGGCGGGTTTGTATTGGTTTTGGCTACTTCCTCCACTGCATTGTTTTATAATAATAAAGTAAATATTATTATAGTCAAAGATATTTCAATCGACAGGAATTTGAATTATTCAAATCTTGATTATCAGAAACTGATTACTACCTTAAATCTCGGTTTCTTCAGAGTTAAAATGGATAACAAAGGAAAATTCTTATATGCCAATGAAACAACGTTGAGAATATTAGGATATGATGATTATAGCGAATTAGCTGAAAAAAGCATCCTTGAAATGATCAGTAATGCTGAAGAAAGGAAAAATCTCAGGAGTATATTGATTGAGAATGGATATATAAAAAATAAAATTATAAAAATTCGCAAAAAGAACACTGATGATATAATTGCAGCCATTACACTGGTGGTTTATAACAATGAAAATTCTAAAGACTTAGTTTGTGATGGTATTATTGAAGATATTACAATTCAGGAAAATGAGAAAATAATGACGGGTAATTTAATTTCAGAACTTAAATCTAACTTCTTTTTAATTGAACAAAGCTTGAAAGCCTTTATATCACCAATTATTGCAATTGACGCAGACTCAACAATTGATGAAGCTATTAAGTTTTTAGCCAGAAAAAAAACAGATTCTTTGTTAGTTACAAAAAATAAGAGTGATTATATTGGCATAATTACCGATAATGACATTCAACGGAGAATTCTTGCTCTTAACCTGAATACAGAGAACCCTGTTTATTTAATAATGAGTGCTCCTATTATTTCTATTTCTGAGAGCACTTCTGTTTATGATGCATTAAATATTTGTGAAGAAAAGAATATTAACCATTTGGTTGTTAAAAATGAAGTTGAAGAAATTACGGGCATTTTAAAACTATCCGAAATTCATAAGATATTAAAAAATTCACTTTCGTTTTATATCGAAAATGTTAGAAAAGCCGAAACTAACGATGAATTAAAGCAAGCATATAAATTGCTTCAATTACTTATAAAACCGTTAATCTATAGTGGAATTAATGTAGAATATATTACACATATTACTTCATCATTTTCTGATGCTGTGATAAAAAGGATTATTGAATTATGTATAAATCAGATTGGAAGCCCACCCGTTAAATTCTCATTTATCTGTTTAGGGAGTGAAGGAAGAAAAGAAGAAACACTTTTAACCGATCAGGATAATGCTATTATATATGATGATATTCCACCTGAGAAAGAAGGTATCGTCAATGAATATTTTATACATCTTGGTGAGAAGGTGTGTAATTCACTTAATGATATCGGTTATTCCTTTTGTATGGGAAAAGTTATGGCAAAAAATCAGCTTTGGTGTCAACCCATCAGTGTTTGGGAAAAATATTTTGCAAACTGGATAACGACACCTGAACCACAGAATTTACTAGATGCCAGTATTTTCTTTGATTTTAGAAATATTTATGGTGAAGAAAATTTTACAAATCGACTAAAAAATACCATAACAAATCTGATCAAAGAGCATTCATTATTTTTATACCATCTGGCATATAATACATATTCCTCTAAATCTCAACAAGTTTCATCTGGAAATTTAATTTCAGATAAACATACTGATAATATTGATCTAAAGAATGCGGCCAGTCTGATTATTATGTTTGCAAGAACATATTCTTTTCAGAATAACATATGGTGTACTAATACTATTGATAGATTGAATGCATTAAAATTAAAAAATATAATAAATGCGAATACTATAGATGAAATTATTTATGCCTTTAATTTCTTGATGAAACTTAGGTTTAAAAATCAAATTATGCTGTTAGATAATAATTTACCCTTATCTAATATTTTAAACACAAAAAAGTTAATTGATTTTGAATTATCCATTTTAAAGAAAGTTTTATCACTTATTCCAACATATCAAAATAAAATTAGTGTTGATTTTAGAATAAATACTTAAACTATTCTGTTGATTAAATTGATATATAAGCATTTTGCTTAAAATCGCCATGTTCATTACTGCCTACATACCCTAGTTGATTGGTAAGCAAAACGGTATTGTTTATAAACAAGGGTTTTTGGTTAAAATGACTGTGACCATATATCCAAAAATTTGCATTGCAATTCTTAATGAATTCAGTCAAATCAACACAGAATGCTTCATTGATAAGACTATCGTTATGTAATGGTGAATTGCAGAGACCTGAAGGTAAATGATGGGTTACTACAATTGTTTTTTTTGTTTTATTAATTAGTGATTGTTTAATAAAACTTAAACTATCAATATGCAATAAATTGTAATCTTCAGATTTAAGTTTTTTGTTTTTTATTGAAATACAATCAAAATCAGAAACACTTTGTTCAATATACTTTTTTTTATCAAAACTTATATATGACCATAAAGTGCTGAAAATAAATTGAATTCCTTCATATAATAAGCTAATATTGTTTACTATATTTATATTTTCTCTTAGTTTTATATTATAAGATTTGCTAAATTCTGTTAGGTCTTTATGATAAAACTCATGATTACCAGGTACCCAAAAAACTTGTTTATAATTATTGGATATAAAACTAAAGAAAGAGTCTTTAAAGAACTCATCATGCAAAGGAATAATATCTCCTGCCAAAATCAAGATTTCCCCACTAACAACTAAAGGATTATTTATTAAATACTTACTGTTTTGCTCAAACTCAAGATGCAAATCAGAACAATACTGAATTCTCATTTTTTTTATTATTTAACCAACTTCACTGATTTTTTTTATAAAAGGCATATCTAATATTTCGATTTCTCTTCCTTTGATTGAAATAATATTTTCTCTTGAAAATTCTGATAATAAACGTACTGTGTTCTCTTCAGAAATAGCTATCATTTCACCGACTTCCTTTCTTGACAATCCAAGATGAAACTTTTTAGATTTGTTTAATTCTGATAAATATATCAAACTTTCGGCCAATCTTCCTCTAATTTGTTTTTGATTAAGAGAGATAATTTTTTTCATAATATTAGAAACAGATTTTCCAAATGCTCTGTTTAATTTTAAAAGTAATTCATGATTGTCAATATAAAGTTTTTTTACCATATCAAGTTCAATATAGCATACTTCAGATTCTTCCAATGCTGCTACAGAATAAGAATAATTCGGAC
>CAIUKU010000265.1 GCA_903899825.1 uncultured Bacteroidales bacterium
ATACTCTTAAAGATACCAGTAAATGTATCTAACATTATCCCAAATGCCACAGCAATAAGTAAGCCCTGAATAGGTGCAAAAAATAAAACTAAACCAGTAAGAAAATAACTAAGATATGTTTTCATTAAATATAGCTTTGAAATCTATTTCTGATTTAGGCTCATATCCTGCAAAATTATGCTTAGGATTGTAAGATAAAAAATAAAATCAATGAGTAAAGAACTGTTAATTATTAATAAAAGATATTCTGTATTTTTAATTAAATCAGTTGGTTTATTGATATTAGTATGTATACTAATACCAATTCAACATTGTTCTTCTCCAAAACCAAAAAAAATAAAAGATGCAACCTTTGACTCATTGGAGACTATGGTAAATCATCAGCTAAACAATAATGCTGATAGTGCAGTGTTTGCATCCAAAACACTGAATGAATATGCGATTGCAAATAATGATGCTGCTCAATTGTTTAAATCAAGTTATTTGCGGGGAAAATCATTAGAACTGGCAGGTGAAAATGACTCGGCTTTAATTTACTACAACAAAATGCGTCATTTCGCTTTTCAGCTCAATGATACTAACAAAATACTCCGCTCCTATAATGCCTTAGGGTCTTTTTATTTAGAGAAAGGATCAAACGATTCTGTGGCATATTTTTACCGAAAAGGGATAGAATTGGCAACTCGTGTAAAAGACACCATACAATTGGCGAACTTTTTGACCAATACAGGTATTTATTATGAACAATGCAATAAGTTTGATAGTGCAATGATTTCTTATACCATGGGTTTAAGGTTTTATGAAAAAGAGGGCGATTCGATAGAAATGGCTTTGTTGTTTAGAAATTTAGGCAATTTATTTTTACAGCAAGATTTACCTCGAAAAGCAATAGTTGAATATTCTAAAGCAATTGTCATAAACCAACAACTAAATAAAAAGCTGGAAGTAGGGCTTGATTGTAACAATTTAGCCCTTGCCTATAAATACATTAATAATGATTCTGCTTTTTTATATTTTCAAAAAGCAACACGTATTTTTTCTGAAAGTGGTAGCGTGTCAAATATAATAATGGTGAAATATAACTATGCCAACTATTTGAAAAAACTTGGGAAAATTAATGAAGCAGAAAAACTTTATCAAGAGGTTTCGGATATTTCCATACAAAACAACATTTTGATGGGCAGCATCTACAGTTTGAGTATGTTAGCTAAAATTCAGATAATAAAAAATAATCTTCAAAATGCTAATAACTACTTTGATGAAGCCTTAGCTCTGGCTAAAAAAAATAATTTAACAAAGGAAATACTTCGTTTATATTATGCTATTTTAGAAAGTAATCTTACACTTAACAATTCTAAAATGGCAATGAAATATTTTACACTTTGGAATCAGCTTAATGATAGCCTTCAAACAAAATTACAAAAGGAAGCTGTTATAAAGTACAATACTTTATATGAAACTGAAAAAAAAGAACTTGCAATTAAATTATTGGAAAACGAACGTGAAAGTAGTAGAATAAAGACGAAATACCTGCGCTTTGTTTTTTTATTTGCAATACTGGGTGTGCTTGCAGTTTTTTATACTTTTTGGATTCGTTCCAGGCAAAAACTTAAAATAGCAG
>CAIUKU010000266.1 GCA_903899825.1 uncultured Bacteroidales bacterium
GATGTATTTTTTCAAAAAAATATTGTTTTTAAAGATAGTTGCCGCAAAGTAGTTGCCAATGATTTTGTTTATAGTTTCAATAGAATTCTAGACGAAAAAATTGCTTCCCCTGGTGCCTGGATTTTTAATTACGTAAAAAAAGAAAATAATAAATATTCATTTAAAGCATTAAATGATAGTATTTTGCAAATTAAATTAACCCATCCTTTCCCTCCATTTTTAGGTTTATTGGCTATGCAATATTGTTCAGTTGTACCTTTCGAAGCGATTGATTTTTATGGAAAGGATTTTCGTAAAAATCCAGTCGGAACCGGTCCTTTTCAATTAAAAATCTGGAAAGAAGGTGTGAAATTAGTATTGGTAAAGAATGAAAACTATTTTGAATATGATGGAACGCATCAGTTGCCTTATCTTGATGCAGTAGCTATTACTTTTATTATTGATAAACAATCTGTTTTCCTTGAATTTATAAAAGGAAATATTGATTTTATGAGTGGTATTGATGCAAGTTATAAAGATGAATTATTGACAGTAAACGGACAACTTAATCCAAAATATAAAAATAAGTTTCAACTGATTTCACAACCTTATCTGAATACAGAATATCTTGCTTTTTTGATGGATACAACTAAAATTGAAAATAAAAATAATCCGCTGAAATATAAGGCTGTAAGACAAGCCATTAATTATGGTTTTGACAGGGTGAAAATGATGCGATACCTGAGAAATAATATCGGAACACCTGCTTTATATGGGATTATTCCAAAAGGATTACCCGGTTTTGATTCTATAAAAGTGAAAGGATATGATTACCAACCTGATAAATCGCGTAAACTTTTAACAGAAGCAGGGTTTCCAAATGGAGAAGGCTTAAGTGAAATCACTTTATCTACTACTGCTTCCTATCTAGATTTATGCAAATATATTCAAAATCAACTGACTGAAATTGGCTTAAAAATTAAAATAGATGTAAATCCACCGGCTACTTTACGTGAAATGATAGCAAAATCAAAAATTCCTTTTTTCAGGGCATCATGGATTGCTGATTATCCTGATGCAGAGAACTATTTATCATTGTTTTATTCTCCCAATTTCTGTCCTGTTGGACCTAATTATACGCACCTTAGAAATAAAGACTTTGATTTGCTTTACATTAAAGCTCAGAATGAAATAAATGATTCAATACGATATAGCTTATATAATAAAATGGATCAAATCGTTATGAATGAAGCAGCTGTTGTTGTCTTATATTATGATCAGGTATTGCGGTTTGTTCAAAATAATATTCAGGGTTTGGGTTCTAATCCGATGAATTTATTAACACTTAAGAGGGTCAAAAAAAACTGAAATGCTTGATGTAAATAAGACTTAAATAATTGAAAAATTATTAAATCAGATATTTATAATCAATAAAAATGTAGTAATATCTAAAATATCAATTAATTACTATGAAAATATTAACAATTTGTATTTAAATTCTATCAATTCAATATTTTACTAAATAATGAGCATTAAACAAAATCTTGAAGAAGTATTTATATCTATCCCGGCAAATGTAAATTTAGTTGCAGTATCTAAGACAAAACCAATAAGCTTAATTTTAGAAGCTTACCAATCAGGGCAACGCGTTTTTGGTGAAAACAATGCAATTGAATTAGCTAAAAAACAGCAAGCTTTACCCAAAGATATCCTATGGCATTTTATTGGCCATTTGCAAACCAATAAAGTAAAATATATTGCCCCTTTTGTTCATTTAATACATAGTGTAGACAGTAGCAGGCTTCTGAATGTTATTGATAAGGAAGCTAAGAAAAACAGCCGTGTTATCGATTGTTTATTGCAGTTCTATATTGCAACTGAAGAAAGTAAATATGGTTTTGATATGAATGAAGCAAATATCTTACTTAATTCTGAGGAATTTATTGAAATGAAAAACATTAGAATAGTTGGGGTTATGGGAATGGCTACATATACTGATATGGATCAGTTAATTCATCAGGAATTTGCTCAACTTAAAATTTATTTTGAAAACCTCAGACAATTATTTTTTAGGGATAAACCATATTTTAAGGAAATATCTATGGGTATGTCGGGAGATTATCAAATAGCAATTAAAGAGGGTAGTACAATGATTAGAATAGGTAGTTCTATCTTCGGAACGAGAGCTAATAAGCTTTGATTTTAAAGCACAGTAAAATCAAAAAATAACATATAGAATGAATATTTTTGATATTATTTATCATTTGTTAAGGATTGTAGGAGCATTTGCGCTCTTTCTTTTTGGCATGAAACTCATGAGCGAATCTTTGCAAAAAGTTGCCGGACTTCGTTTGAAAAAGATAGTAAATGCCATGACTGCCAATAAATTTAAGGCTGTTTTCAGTGGATTAACTGTTACGGCAATCATTCAGGCATCTTCTGCAACTACTGTAATGATCGTAAGCTTTGTAAATGCAGGTTTACTTTCACTTGGTGACTCGATTGGAGTGATGATGGGTGCCAACATCGGAACCACAATAAAACTTTGGTTTATCGTTGGCTTAGGATTAAAATTTAACCTCAGTTTTATATTACTTCCAATCATTGGACTTAGCTTGCCATTTTTATTTTCAAAAAATGGAATACGAAAGTCATGGGGGGAGTTTATCATGGGTTTTTCCTTATTATTTTTAGGAATTGATTTTTTATTATCTATAATACCTGATATTCAAAATAATACTGACTTTTTTATCTTTTTAAATGCTTTTTCTAACAACAACTTTTCTTCCATTCTTTTGTTTGTTTTATTTGGGGTATTGCTGACAGTTAGTATACAATCATCCAGTGCAACCATAACTTTTACCATTATTATGTCATTAAACGGATTATTATCCTATGAACATGCAGCTGCAATGATATTGGGCGAAAATATTGGCACAACAGCAACAGCTAATATTGCTGCTATTATTGCTAATAAATCTGCTAAAAAAGCTGCATTAGCTCATAGTTTTTTTAATATTTCCGGTAGTATCTGGGTGTTGATAGTTTTCTATCCTTTTTTGCAATTTATTAATTGGATAGTGTTTAAAATATGGAATGCTTCTCCTTCAACGAATCCAAACTTTATCCCTATTGCACTTTGCTTTTTTCATACATTATTTAATACTATCAATACATTGCTATGGATTGCATTTATTCCATTTATGGTTAAAATACTAAACTTTATCATTCCCGAATCTAAGAAAAAAGAAAAGTATAAATTAATTGATATTAATACAGCGTTACTTTCTACTTCTGAATTTTCATTTGAATTGTTTCAAAAAGAATTGCTGTTAAATTACAGAAAGAATATTGAAATTTTCAGGATTATTCCTGATTTAATGCTTGAAAAAGAAGTAAATAAATATCTGAAATTAAGGAAGAAATTCAATAAATTGGTTGTAAAACAGGGAAAGCAAACTAAAGGTTTAGTAAATTTTCTTACATCTTTGTCTAAATCTGATTTAAGTGAAAAAAGAGCCGAACAAATTACCAAAAGTTATAAAATTATAGATAATATTGAAAGCATTAAAAATTTATGCTTACAAATGGGAGAATTAATTGAGTATAAAAACACTTCAAAAATTTGGTTTTCCCAGGCTATCCGTGTTCAATTGCTTGCAGTGTTTGAATTAGTAGATCAGTCATTAAATGATTTAATCAATAAAACTGCTACTGACCAGGATATTGTTGTTTCATTCAATCAAAATGAAATTACTGAAAAGATAAAAAGCATACAAATTCATAATAATTTTGAAAAAGATGACGATTTTACTGCTATCCACCTGTCGAAAGAAGCAATTAATATTTACAAACAATTAATTGCAAATTGTGAAAAAATAGTAGAAACAACAAACAAAATTATATTTGATTTATAGAGTATTAATTATTTACAGCAGAAATTGAAAATATTTATAAAAATACTAAAGATAATTTGCATAAGCTATTGTATTTTAATAACATCTGATTCATTAAAAGCACAAAATAAAGCTAGAACAAGCAAGTACGATACCATTTCTTTATCAAAAGGAAGTGTTGTTGTATTTAAGGAAAAATCGATAACTGCTTATCAAGATACCTTGATATTAATTAAAAAAAAAACGCATTATA
>CAIUKU010000267.1 GCA_903899825.1 uncultured Bacteroidales bacterium
ATGTAGCTGACAAGCTTCAACAGCCTCAATCCCATTTTTGGCTTTGATTACTTCTCTGGAAAGATTACTTACAGCTACATTTATAAGCATTAATGATATTTTATCATCTTCTGCAATTAATATTTTTAAATCTTTTATGGTTGTGGAAGTTTCTTCTGAGCCTGTGATCTCATTTTGATTTTTTTCTTCAAATTCTTCACAGGATGAAATGGTAAAATAAAATTCAGATCCTTTATTCTGTTCTGATTTAACCGAGATTTTACCACCCTGGGTTTCAACAAATTCTTTACAAAGAATAAGACCCAGCCCTGTACTTGGTTCACCTTCTGTGCCAGGTCGACTATTTTTTGAATCGATTTTGAAAAGATTATTTACTATTTCATCATTCATGCCAATTCCATTATCTTTAACTGATATCAAAATTGTATTTGATGCTTCGGTTCTGGCTGAAATATTAATCATCCCTCCTTGCATAGTAAATTTAATAGCATTAGTTATCAGATTGCGGATAATTATCTGAAGCATAATGATATCAGCAAATACTTCCATTTCATTTGGAATATCAATTTCTATCTGTATTGACTTATTTTTTGCTGAATCCTGAAGGATTTTCACGCATTCATTTACAGCATCTTTTAATAAAAAAATCTTAGGATTAAATTCAATATGACCTTGTTGCATTTGTGACCATTGAAGCAAATTTTCAAGCAAATTAAATATATTACGGGATGAATCGCTTAAATTTATAGTCAATTCTCTTTTTTGCTCAGGTGTTAAATCAAAAGATTCATCTTTCATCATTTCTGCTAACATCATTAATCCGCCTAAAGGGCCCCGTAAATCATGTGCTAAGATAGAAAAAAATTTAACTTTCTCAGTATTAAGCTTCTGTAGTTTTAACTTTTGTTGCCGTATTTTAAGATGAGTAGCTACTCTTGCTTTAACTTCCTCAGCTTTAAATGGTTTTGTTATATAATCGATGCCTCCTGCTGTGAAAGCTTTTACAATATCGTTGGTATCGTTTAAAGCACTTATAAAAATAACCGGGATATCTTTCAGCTGTTCATTTCCCTGTAATTTTCGGGAAACTTCATATCCATCCATGTCTGGCATCATAATATCCAAAAGAATTAAGTCTGGTTTCTCTTTTTCAGCAACCTGCAATGCCATAATTCCATTTAATACAGGTCTAACTTTGTAACCTTCTCCTTTTAAAATATCTCCCAATACTTTCAGATTGTCAGGAATATCATCAACTATCAGAATATTTGGTGTTTTTAATGTTAATTCATCATTCATTACTTAGTCTCCTTTATTTTTAATATTTGTTGTAAAAGATTATAGTTATAATTCTTTGCCAGGGATCTCAGATATACAGCCAGTTCTTTATTATTCTGTTCAACATCTTTAATAAGTTCTAAAAGTAAATCTAAATCTGCAACAGCTATAGATGCCAGCATTTTTATAATAAGTTGATCTGGGAGTTTTGCAATATCAAGCTTAATGGCAGCTTCATTATCATGATATTTTTTCTTAACGGAAGTTGTTTCATCCTGATAAACGTATTTAATTTTAAGTATTTTACCAATTTCATTAAATAATTCATTTTCTCTAAAAGGCTTCCGAATATATCCCTGCATTCCTAATGATTCATTTTTTTTCGCTTCATCTTCAAAAGAGCTTGCTGTTAATGCAATTATTGGGGTTTGCTTTCCCTTTTCAGTTAATTTAATTAAACGAGTTGCTTCATAACCATCCATGACAGGCATTCTTAAGTCCATCAAAATTAAATCAGGATTCCATTCCTCAAATTTTATAATTGCATCTTTCCCATCAACAGCTTCTTTTGTTTGAAATCCAACCAGTTCAAGCAATCTTACTGCTATTTGCAGATTTTCTTCTTTATCATCAACAACTAAAATACGAAATGTCTTTTGTCCTTTTTCGATATATTTGACTCTTTTTGTAATTATTTCCTGAACTTCATCTGGGTTTCCTGTTTTTATTTCAATTTTAATTGTGAAGACTGATCCTTTTCCCAACGTACTGCTAACTAATATATTACCACCCATTAAAATTGCTAATTCGCGGCTTAAAGCCAGACCTAAACCTGTTCCGCTGCTTTTCTTTATTCCCGAGCTAGTTTGAACAAAGTGTTTAAAAAGTATATTTAATTCATTTTCTGCAATACCACAACCCGAATCCTGAATCTCAACTATCAGATTATTTTTTTCTTTATCTAAATTATCAACTTTTACTCTGATAGCTATTCCTCCCTCATCAGTGAATTTAATTGCATTACCTATTAAGTTAATCATTATCTGACGTAATTTTTGTTCATCCATATTGGATATTCCGCGCATAGTAGACCACCTATTCCGCAGTAAACTGTACCTCTAAAGTTAAGTGCACAAATTGCCATTTTTTACTGCTGTTTTTCATTCTAC
>CAIUKU010000268.1 GCA_903899825.1 uncultured Bacteroidales bacterium
TCATCAGAAGATGGATTAGCTATGCCATTTCTTACTGTAGTTATAAAAGGTACAACCAAAGGTACACAAACTGACCTAGATGGTAAATACATTCTAAAACATGTATCTTCCAAAGATACATTGGTTTTTAGTTTTATTGGTTATGAAACTAAAAAAATTGCAGTTGATAAACAAAGCATTATTAATGTCACCTTAAAACCAACTGTGAGTGTTTTAAAGGAAGTAGTCATTACGGCTTTGGGAGTTAGTCGCCAGACCCGTGAAGTTGGATATTCTACCCAAAAAGTTGATGGAAATGAGCTTCAGAAATCCAGTGCATCCAATATTGTGAGTGCCCTCAGCGGAAAATCAGCAGGTGTTCAGATTTCAAACCCTGACGGGGTCGATGGAGGTACTACACGTATTACCATTCGAGGGAATAACAATATCTCCGGTAAAAATCAACCTCTGATTGTAGTTGATGGTACACCTATGGAAAATGATCCGGGTATGACTTCTGTGGGCAGAGGTACCGACTGGGGTTCTTCTATTAATAATATCAATTCACAGGATATTGAAGATATTAATATTTTAAAAGGAGGAGCTGCTTCAGCTTTATATGGCTCAAGAGGTGCTAATGGTGTTATATTGATAACAACCAAAAAAGGGAAAAAACAAAAAGGTATTGGAGTATCCTATAATGTAAGTTATAAATTATCAACACCTTATCGTTACAGAGATGTTCAGAATAAATATGGCGGGGGAGGACCAACTTCCTTTGCAACACCTTTATTCAGCAATGATTCCATCAACCCTTTTCCAAAGTATGGCAGTGATGTTTTACTTCTTGATCAACAAGGCCATACTTCTTCCACAACCCAGGAATTTGGTTATTATGGCTCATCTGTTTCCTGGGGACCGGAAATGTTAGGACAACAAGTAAGATGGTGGGATGGAAGCATACGTTCATGGTCTCCACAACCAAATAATCTGGAATTACCGTTTCGAAACGGTAATACGACTACGCATAATATAGCTTTTGAAGGTGGAGGTGACAAAGGTACCATGCGTGTATCCTTAACCAGAGTTGATAATCAACCAATAGTTTACAATTCAAATTATAACCAGACTACCATTAATATTAATTCATCTCTTAAAGTTTCAGAAAAAGTAAATGTAGTTGTTACCGCTTCTTATATGGATTATCATCGTCTCAATTCGCCTACTTTAGGCGAAGATGCAAATTCTTTCAGTAAAGGATTATTGTATTGCTGGCCCCGTAGTTATCAGGCTGAAGATTTTGAAAATTATCAGTTAACTGACGGAACAAGAAATCCAAATACCGGCTATCCGTATTTATATGTAGATCAATATTTATGGTGGAAATATTTTAACAATAATACAAAATTGGATAGAAATAAACTATTGGGAGGTTTTGCATTAAACTATAATATTACTCCCTGGCTAAGTTTTACCGGAAGAACAGGAATAGATTTTCAACTGGATGAAATGACTACTGAAAATAAGCCAACCGATGTTATCGGATTGCTAAACGGGTATTATTCCAACTCTTTAAAAAGAGACAGAAGCAATAACAGTGAATTTTTATTTTCAGCTTCCAAAGACAGTATCTTAAATTCAAATTTTAATATAAAGTTCAATATAGGTGGATCTACATGGGATAGAACTATTTATGGAATTAATGGAAATTCAGGTACCTGGTATTTCCCAAATATGTATACTTTTTCAAATTATACCCAGGCAAATGCTTCGACGGGTGCAACTGGTGATAACCTCGAAAAAGTAAAAGCAGGAGAATCAATATGGAGAAAGAAAATAAATTCAATTTATTCATTTGTAAATATATCATATAATAATTATTTATTTCTTGAAATGACCGGACGTAATGATTGGTCTTCTGCATTACCCATAGGAAATAATTCTTATTTTTATCCTTCTGCAACCCTGAGTTTTATTCCTTCTGAAGCCTTTCATTATCAACTCGACTGGCTTAGTTTCTTTAAAATAAGAGGGGGTGCTTCTCAAACTGCAACGGATACAGATCCTTATCAGACATCTTTTAATTATTCATCAAGCTTGTTTGGAGGAAGTCAGTCAGCTGGCTATCCTACTACAATTCCACCCATTGCATTAAAACCACAACGTGTGAATTCTTTTGAAGCAGGCGCAAATATTGAATTTTTAAAAGGTAGAATAGCCCTTGATTTCACTTATTATTATGTAAATTCTTTTGATCAGATCATGACACTGCCTATCCCAGGATCTTCAGGAGCAGGCTATATCAGAACCAATGAAGGTAAACTTACCAACAGAGGTTTTGAAATTATTCTGAATACTATACCGGTTCATCAAAAAGACTTTACTTTTAAAACCGGAATCAATTTTTCAAGGAACAGAAATCGAGTTGAAAGCCTTGGAAATAATGCTGATAGTTATGAAATAGCAAATATCTGGGGATTAAACGGACCTGCTATGATACTTCATGCCGGTGAGGATTTTGGAACTATTTCAGGTTATGATTATGTTTATAATTCAAATGGACAACCTATTTTAAATGATGCAGGTACAAAATACCTGATTACTGAATCCAGGGTTCCAATCGGAAATGCTTCCCCAAAATTTACTGCTGGCTGGTCCACACAATTCAAATACAAAAACATCACTTTAAGTACCGTAGTTGATACAAAATGGGGAGGAGATATTTATAGTGGATCCTATGTAATCAGTCTGCAAACAGGTCAAAGTCCTGAAACATTACTGGAAAGAGATGGTGGCGGTTTGCCTTATACTGATCCTTATGGAAATACCAGTAATATAGGTGTAATCTTACCGGGTGTTCATCAGGACGGTACACCAAATACTACAGTAGTTCATTATTATTATAAATACATGCCCAATGCCGGAGGCTGGGGCCATCTTATTTCAACACCGGGTATTTTGGAAAATACTTGGGTAAAATGCCGTGAGATAAGTCTCACCTATACTTTACCTCCATCCCTGATAAAACAAACAAAAGTTTTCCAGGAATTAAGTTTTTCTATCGTAGGCAGAGATTTATTCTACATATATACAACCTTACCTGATAATATTAATCCTGAAGGTGTAATGGGGGCCGGTGATGCTCAGGGATTTGAATGGGCTTCTATGCCAGGTGTACGTTCATTCTCATTTCAGATTAATGCCAAATTTTAAAAATCTTTAAAAAATATTATATGAATACCAAGACTTTTTTTATATTAATTTTGATAAGTGTTTTATTTACTGTCTCTTGTACAAAAGATTTTGAAGAAATAAACAATAATCCTGCAACTTTTACAACAGCAAGTGATGGGTCGCTATTGAATGATGCTATAAATTCTCTTCAAATGGGCTGGAATGAGCAGTTTTATATCAACAACGAAATATTATACAAACAAACCCAGATGGCAGCTTTGTTCAAAGAAGCCTGGTCTAATTCAACCATTGGTACTGAAGAGATATGGGCTAATTATTATTCAAATCTCCCAAATATAAGGGAGCTTCAAAGGAGATTCAGTGCTTCAACTTCACCTTCGCCTGCTATCGATAATATGAATGCCATGGTGAAAATATTGTTGGCATATAAAACATTCAAATTAACTGATTTATTTGGAGATGTACCTTATTCCGAAGCTGGTTATGGTTTTCAGGATGTTACTAAACTTCGTCCAAAATTTGATACACAACGTAGTATTTATATCTCTTTGTTGAATGAATTAAAATGGGCAGATGAGCACATTAATCTTACTGAAACAGGAGAACCCTATGCAAGTTTTAAAACCTTTGATAAATTATTTTTTGGCAATCTTACTTTGTGGAGAAAATTTGCTAACTCACTTCGTCTCCGTTATGCTGTTAGAATGTATGATAAAGAGCCTGCAATAGCTGGACAGATTGTAGCTGATATTATTAATAATGATAAGCCTGTTTTAATAGGATGTAACTTTTCTGGTTCCATTTTGGAAAAAGCAGCAATTTATCCTTCTCTCTGTGGTTTCAGAAACGAAGGGAAAGTATGGTCATTCAGAGAACATAAAAATTTAAGAATGGGTTCAAATATGTGGAAACTGCTTTCGTCAAATGATAGTACAAGCGGAAGTGGTATTTTTGATGCCAGGGCATATATGTTCTTCGATACAAATAATGAAAGTAAATGGGTTCCATATCCTCAGATTCCCACTGCTGCTACCCCTGCTGAAAGTGGTGTGCCTTATATGGAACAGCGTAATTCAGCAGGAGGTTACTCTGTTAAGGGCGCAGACTGTTTGTTTTCTCCATTTAATTATTTCTTAATCAGTGATGAAGTGAATGTTCCGGATATTTTAATGACCGGTGCTGAAGTACATTTCCTTAAAGCTGAAGCCTATATGAGAGGGATTGGTGTTACTCAAAGTGTAAGTAATGCAGATAATGAGTATTTATCCGGAATACAGGCTTCTTTAAGTTTCTGGAAAAATACGATGTCTGCAACCACTTTAAAAACAGATGGTGCTAAGTTTGATGTTATGATTCCGATTCCTGCTTTTCTCACTTTAACTTATCTTCAGAATAAAGTTGGCTTTTGGAATTTTACTACAGATGACGAAAAATTAAGTCATATTTATAGCCAGCAATTAATCGATTTCTTCAAACAACCTTCTGAAGCATTTGCTCTTGTCAGAAGGGTTTACGGGAAAATACCTCGTGAAATTAGTGGAAACCAAGGTTTATTGACGTATCATCGTTTTGTAATCCCTCCAAGTGAAGTCGCTTATAACCAGACAAACTGGGTAAATTCGTATAGTTCACAGGGTGATTACAAAGAAACCAAAGTGTGGTGGATGAAATAATTGTCTCACTGATTTAAAAAAATCAGTAAAATTTTTATGATACAATAACTTTGGAAATAATATATTAAAATATACTTGCACCCTCTATGAAGAAGTCAACGAATAATTTAACACATTTAGTAATTATTAAAGATTAAATAAATGAAAAGAAAATTTTTTATGTTTATAATGTTGTATGGAATTCTGCAACTTGCTTCAGTTAATGCTCAAATGACGACTACTACCTATAATTTTAATAATCTTACTATAGGCAATCTCAACGGACAGGATAACTGGTCGACTGTTATAAACTCTAATCCGGCTTGTACAGCAGATTTAGTAGTTGGATATAATCAGGGTTCTGGTAGTAATACTCCCGATAATACCCTGGGTGTTTTTTTTAATAATAGTGGAGGCAATTATGGAAGAACTGCTTCCAGAATAACCACAACAGCATTTCCATTTAATTTTGCAATTGGTGGAATTATGGAAATCGAAATTGATATGAATACTGCATGGTGGGGTGGTTTTTTTGGGTTTGGTTTAGATGTTAATAATAACGGATATATTATACCTGGTATTGAGCAAACGATAAATTATGAATCCGGCGAAGGTGGATTTGGAATATACCTCAGTCAACAAAACACTAATAATACTGTATTTATTAAACCTGATGGATCTAAAATTCATATTATCTATGATAGTATCGTTGGTTGGAATAAGTGGAAATTTTTTCTTGATTTTGATGCCAATTCCGGAGCAGGTGCCGTTAGTTTATTTGCGAAAAAACCAAACGGGAATTGGAAAAATATTTCTACTGTTCAAAGCTTAAATCTTGGTTTAACACCAGGTTCAAATGATAAAAAAGATCCTGCTAAATGGACAAAACTATTTGTTCAGGCATTGGGCGGTTATTCTGCTTTTGACAACATAGTAATCCGTCAGCCTAATACAGGTGGATTAATTTACCAATACCTTGTTTTTAATAACCCTCCATTAAATCATCTTACTACCGATGCTCCATTTGTAGTTCATGCAACTTCAAGTAAAGGGTTGGCTGTTAATTGTTCGATTACAGGTCCGGCAACACTCTCAGGTGACACTTTGGTAACATTAACCGGTGATACAGGAGTTGTGACAATAACTGCACATCAGCCTGGAAATGCAACAATTGCAGCTGCTCAGGATGTCTCTGTTTCTTTCATTGTAATCAATCCATTAAGTATTATTCCACAACTGGATATAAAAAATCCTGTGGATGGAAACGTGGTTCGTTCTCCTCATCTGACTGCTATTCCTTTATCTGTATCTACTTCTATCGCACACAGTGAATTAATGAGTATTACACAGGTTTACTTTACTGTAAATAGCCAAAATATAACTGCAAAAGCAACAAATAATGGTTACTATATTGCTTACTGGACGCCACCTGCTTTTGGTACCTATTCCTTAAAAGCTACTGCATTAAGTTCAGGTGGTGTTATTGCATTTAAAACAATTAACTATCAGGTTGTTGTTGACTCTTCTGCAATGATTTATAAAATAACAGATACACTTCATTTTGCGAATGTGGCCAATAACAAATTAGATACAACCCTGATTTTTCCAAGCTTTGCTGGAACTTATACCAAAATAACAGCTTTTGTTAAATATGAATGTCCTTCTGATGGATGTGAACCCTGGGATGTAATTGCTAATTTAAATATCAGAGGAGCCAATGGTGACTGGATTGAACTTATAAGATACATAACTCCTTATGCAACTGCTTGTGGTGACAGTATTGATGTTACTGATTTTGCATCTCAACTTCAGGGCAAAATTGATGTTAATGCTAGCTTTCCTGCTAAATCAAAAGTTACAATATCATTGATTTATAAACAAGGAACACCATCTTATAAATATTCCTGGATGGATAAACTTTGGTTGGCTTCCTATCCTTTTGGTAGCTGGACAAGTGGTGGTATTGCGCTACAACCGGTCGAAGTCCGTCAGTTAAAATTAAGTGACACAAATATTACAGCTGCCTATTTAAGAGTTCTTTCTTCAGGTCATGGCTGGGGTGATAATAATACAGGAAATGCAGCTGAATTTTATGATGCTACTCATAATTTTAAAATTAATGGAACTACCGCATTTACTCAACATCTATGGAGAACCTGCAACCCTAATCCTTCTGGTTGTATGCCGCAAAGCGGAACCTGGCAATATAACCGTGCAGGCTGGTGTCCCGGTTCAATTCCAATGCTTTCACGATATGACGTATCATCTAAAATCGGAAGTAATGTAAACCTGATGTATGAATTCGCCCCTTCTTATGTTGATTTGTGCAGTTCTCAAAATCCTAATTGTATTTCAGGTACAACATGTACTGATTGTTCAAACACAGAAAATCCTCGTATTATGGTAGCAGGTACTCTTGTCACATATTTTGGAGGAGTTCCTCCTGCATTGTTTGTTGATAATACAAATTTCTTTGAACTAAATGTATATCCAAATCCTTCAAAAGGACAGTTTAATTTAACTGCCGGCAGACGCTTCAACAATACTGCTGCCGTTAAAATCTATAATTTACAGGGAATGCTTTTAAAAGAATTCAGCTGGTCAGGTGAAGAAACCGTCCTAAATTTATCAGCATTTTCAAGTGGTATTTATGTGTTGAAAGTTAATAATAGTGAGGGCTCTGAAATTAAAAAACTCATTATTGAATAATTTAGCTAAATTTAATAAAAAAAGACCATTCTAAACCGATGGTCTTTTTTTATGTGATAAATCGATTCATGCAATTAACTAATTTTATTGTATTTTAAAATTATGTAATTTACTAATAACCAATAACATATAACCAATAACTTATTAACTATTCTTACTGCACCCTGTCTCTGTAATCTTTCTTTTTATCCCATTTTAAATCTTTTAGCATTGCAGCTTTTACATTGATAGTAAAACTCCAGCTTTGCCTCCAGCCAAATGGAATCCAGTTAAAACGCATTTCCCAGCAGTGTAAGTCACGATATACATCAAAAGAAGCATATGTAAAGTCTTTTGCTTTTAAATCATAACCTCCGCTAAATCCCAGTTTCCATTTTTGAGTTAAGTTAATATCTCCTGAAAAGCCGACTGTCTGGGTGAAATCCTTGCTGTAATCAGATTTTAATGCGTTGTATGTGCTTGAATACCAATAAGAATAGCTGATATTCAGACTCCATGGAATATTAAAGTCAACCTGATCTCCTAAATTTTGATTGATATTGCTAACTGAATTTTGTGTATATTGTGGTTTTGTATCCTGAGTTACTTCAGCTGTTGCTTTCTTTTTGAAAAGGGCAGGGTTGAGATTTAAATTCATCCCAACTCTCCATTCAGTATAGTCTAAACGCATAAGCCTTCCGTTAACATCCCATTCAAATTGATTGATTCTTAGATTGTCATTTCTTTTAACGTAAGGATCCCATGTACTCATGTAGTTCAATGTAACGTTTTTAAATAAGGTAGTTCTTCCATTTATCGAAAGTGGTGCCCAGTTCAATGAATCTACAGATAAATTATAAGAAGTTGATAATGAAAAACTTTCAATCAATACAATTTTTTTCATACCACTAATAGTATCTTTCTTTGAAGGAATCTTAATTTCCAGACTGTTATCCAGTGAAAACCCTATATTTCCATATTTCCCGCTTTGAGGGCTTCCATATAAAGCTCCTTCAAATTTTGAATATTTTTGAGAAATCCCATTCTTATCAGTATATGTATGATAATAATCCCAAAGCGGACTGCTAAAATCAGGCCGCCAGCTAAACCCTATACTTGGTGTAACTACATGGCGAATTGCACGGACAGGACCTCTTTTCATTTGCATCATGCCATATAATCTTGTATTGATACTTGAACTGAGCTGAAAATCAATAGCTCTTGAAAATCCTTTTATGTCTGTAGTTTTAATATAACCTACTGTTGTATCTTTATCATTGATAAGGGTGTCATTCGACCATTCTTTATGTATGGTTTTAAAATACCATCTTTCATTAATATTTACAGAATTGGTCAGTGTAAAATACTTTAAAACTTTAATACTACTACTTACAGGAATGGAATGTCTTATTCCATTTTGCATTTCATCTAATGTCTTTTTTGTAAATAGCGCACTATCGTGTGTATTTATTTTGTTTTGAGCTTCCATGGAATAGCTAATACTAATATTTTCATACCATTTAACTTCACCTGATTGAATTTTTTTGCTGAAAGGAGTGAATCTATTTGCGCTGAATGCAATAGTCGGAAGATTAAGATCTATCACTCTGGTATTGGTATTGTAACTTTCGCCCAGATTTATGTTTAATGAATAATTTTCTCCAAAAGAGGTTGAGTAGGAGATACTGGAGGTTGTGGTATTGGTAAAAATATTGCTTATACTTTGCGAATAACGGTCGTATTTACTGCTTCTTAAATTTACATTTGCTGCAAAACGGCTGTTGGGTCTGGCTTTAGCATCCTGAGTGTATCGCCAGTTGAGCGAAAAGTCAGAATTTTTTGAGTAACCGGGCAGGCCTTTTTCACCATCGATATTTACTACATAGTCGAAATTTAAAGATCCATTAAATTTATATCTTTTGTTATAATTTGAAAGTGAATGAATACCCCAGCTTCCTCTGGTGTAAATGTCACCACGTAATGCTAAATCCACATAATCGCTGATAGCAAAATAATATCCGCCATTTTCGAAAAAGAAACCTCTGGTTGGAGATTCTCCGTAAGTAGGAAATAAAATACCCGAAGATTGGTTTTTTGTATTGGGGAAATAGCCTAATGGAACAAATAATGGTGTAGGAATATCCTCAATATATAAAAAAGCCGGACCTGTAATTATTTTTTTGTCAGGTATGGCTTTGGCTCTTGCAAAGCGGATGTCAAAATGAGGATGTGCCTGGTCGCAGGTAGTAAATTTCCCGTTTTTGATATAGGTTACATCATCTGCCATTTTCTTTACATTTTCACCATGCACATATCCTTCACTTTCTTTGGTAATAACATGTTTGATAAGCCCTTTTTTGGAATTGAAATTATAAAGTATTTCTTCTGAATCAAAAGTTTTATCACCTTCTTTAAATACAGGTAAACCCTGAAAGATACCTGAAGTATCCTCTACTCCTTTAGCAAATACTTCATTTTTTTCAAAATTCATGGTAACAAAATCTGCTGTCAGATTTATTTTTTCATAGGATATATCAGCTTTTTTGTATAGGTTTACTCTTTTTTCGTTAATATTAAAATGAAGAGAATCAGTAGACTTGTATACTATTTTTGATTCGATGGCGTTTGATTTCTTTTTTATTAATGTATCTTCGTTTTCATTGTTCATCAAAATAGAATCATTTGAAATATCAGAAGTATCAATGGAGGAGATAAAATCTTTTTTAATTTTTGCTGAATCAATGGTTGATATGATTTTGTTCTCTTGTGCAAATAAATAGGATGGTATCCCGATTGTTAAGATCAGAAAAACAA
>CAIUKU010000269.1 GCA_903899825.1 uncultured Bacteroidales bacterium
AAATAAACAATTCCAATGCTACTAATTATTTGTTATTCAAATATTTATGAACATTAATTGTTAATAACTCTTATCCCGAACTCAGGTTAATAGTTAGAACCCCTCTTAATAATTGTAAAAAAAATTGCCATACTACAACTCTTCCTGTGCTTCATTTTTATGAGTTCTTTTACTACCTTCATAAATCTCAAATTTGACAAAGCGGCATTCTAAAGGACCATTAAAAAGAGCAATTTTGCGTGTTGGTCTTAAACCAATAAACTTTAATGCATTCATATCTGAACTGATGATCCATGCATTATATCCCTTATAATTCTTCTTTAAACCATCTCCTATTTCCTGATATAATTTAACAATATCTTCAGGTACAATCCGTTCACCATAGGGTGGGTTGGTAAGCATAACACCTCCTCCCTGAGGAGGAATCTGATCTTTAAATGAACTTATGTTAAAAGTAATATCTTTATGCAATTTTGCTGACTTTGCATTTTCCATAGCAATTTCAATACTTTCGCGTGAAATATCTGAACCTATAATTTCATTTTCAAAATCATATTGCATTGATAGCGCTTCTGTTTTGATATTTTCCCAAAGTTCACTATCAAAGTCCTTCCACTTTTGAAAACCAAATGTTTTTCTATAATACCCCGGAGGAATATTATTTGCAATAAGGGCTGCTTCGCATACAATTGTGCCTGAACCACACATTGGATCAATAAAGTTAGATTTTTTATCCCAGCCACTTAATAATATCATACCAGCAGCCAAGACTTCACTGATAGGAGCTGCCCCTGTTTTAATCCGATAGCCTCTTTTATGCAGGGAATAGCCTGAACTATCAATAGATACATTACATAAGTTTTTAAAAAGATGAATGTTAATTCTTACATCCGGATTTTCAGTATCAACGCCAGGGCGTCGAGAAGTTAAATCTCTGAAACGGTCAACAATGGCATCTTTTGTTTTTAATGAAACATAATGTGAATGGTTCATTACGGAAGCATTTACAACCGCATCAACAGCAATGGTTCCACTCACATTCAGATAATCTTCCCATTTAATTTCATAAATTTTTTTATAAAGGTCTTCTTCTCTCCTGATATAGAAACTAGTAATCGGTTTTAATATGTGCAAAGCTGTTCTGGACCAATAATTAGCTTTATACATTATAGCTTTATCACCCTTAAAACTAACAGCCCTATTTGAAATTTCAATTTCTGTAGCACCTAATTCATCTAATTCATTGGCAAGAATTTCTTCCAAACCTGTCATGGTTTTAGCTACCATTAAAAAACTTTCAGCCATTTCTTTTACGTTATTCGTGATAATTTATCCATAAATTTTTGAGCATCTACAACATATCTTGTGTGTGTTCCGCTCCCAATTTGTCCGTTTTCGTCCCAGGCATTTACTTCAAATATAAGCTTTTTCCCATCAAACCCAATTAACCTGGATTCGCATTTCACATTCATTCCAACAGGTGTTGCTTTAAGATGTTTAATATCTACTGCAATTCCCAATGTAATTGTTCCTTTTGGTAAAAATGACTGAACACTTTCCAGAGCAGTTGTTTCCATTAATGCTATCATTGCAGGAGTGGCAAATACATCAATCATACCTGAACCATAATGAATAGCTGTATCTTCTGATTTTACAATTCTATTTTTGCATCCTGAAATTCCTGTTTTAAGATTTTCTAACATATTACATTTAATTCTTGACGTTTTTTACAAATTTACAAAAATTTTGAAATTAAACATTGTAAATTTTTAAAATAAT
>CAIUKU010000270.1 GCA_903899825.1 uncultured Bacteroidales bacterium
ATAACATGACCGTTACAAATTGTTATAAATACTAATGCAGGTTTAATCTCCATGCTATGCAATGAAAGTATAAATTATAAGTAAGGCAAGGATAATACCTGTAAGCACAGCCAGCAGGCCAAATACACGCATGGCGATTTCCCAGATGATCGGAGTGGGCTTATGCACTTCGAAGTCTTTTGTAATACCTTGCTGTTGGTAACGTTTCCATTGTTCGCTACGCTCGTGTATCATTTCTTCTTCTGTCACCTGACCATTAAAAATTACAAAGTCCATCGGAAACTTCTCAAAACGGAAGTGGGTGTTGAAAAAGTGGATGGTAAAGATGAAACCAACTGCCAACAAAGCTTCGTCGGAATGAATGATCGTTGCTACATTAAAAAACCATCCGGGTAGAAATTTTCCAAAGAATTCAGGAAACCAAAGGAGTAATCCGCTGGATCCGATAACTGTCACACCCCAGAATACAGCCAGAAAGTCAAACTTTTCCCAATAAGTCCATCGGTCAAATTTTGGCTTTGGTCCGCGGAAGAAAAACCAACGAAACATTGCCCTGATATCGCGAAAATCTTTTCGATTGGGGAATAATGAATCGGGACCGAAAAGTCGCTGGTAAAAGCTTTCATTTGAAAGTTTTTTAGAAAAAAGGAAGCGGATACTCAACACCAGTGCAACAAAAAGATAGCCAAAGGTAATGGTGGCACAAATACGGTGAATAAAACCGGCATTAGCGGTTCCTCCAAAAAAGTCCATTAAAGACTTGCCCCATAAGGTCTGGTTAAATTTTAGCGGAAGACCGGTTAATGCCAATCCAAGAAAACTGGTCACGACGAAAAGGTGCAATACAATCTGGTATGGACGAAAGCGCCTGTAGACTTTCTGGCGGGTTTTCCTGTTTCCATTGGACTGAGATGCTGCGTTTGAAAATAATGCTGCATTACGGGCTTGTTTTTTTTCGATAAAGCCACGGAATGCCCAAAGTATGGAATGAATCCAGAAAAACATGAAGACACTAACCAAAAGAATGTTCATGCTAAGGGTAACCCAAAATAGTAATGGAAACTTGCTATGGTTGTTTGCATCAGCATGGGGGATGAATTTGGCAAAACCTTTTCGAGCATTGACATGACATTGTTTGCAAGTAGAAGCTAAATGAGCTTCATTAACCGTAGAATTTGTATCCATCTCCGGAAGAATGTTATGTGTACCGTGGCAATCGGCACATCCGGCACCTTTATCAGGATATCCGAGTCGCATGCTCTTGCCATGATAACTCTCAAAATAGGTTTCCGGTGCAACCGTGGTTACTTTGTTTCTGGCCATCATGTTAGCATCAGCATGACACTTCAAACAAGCTTGAGTATGGAAAGCACGTCCCTGTTCAATGTTATCAATTTTTTTAATAGCATGAAGACCGTGGCAATCAATACAGCCGGGTGCGTCATTATCTCCTTTTAAAAGTGCTTGGAAATGTATAGATTTAAAATAGGCAGATTCTTTCTTATGGCATTGCCCACATAACCTGGCTGAGGTAATCTTGTCATTTTTAATTGATGTGATATTATGAATGTCGGCATGACATTTTGCACAAGTAACAGGGAGTCGTTTAGCGTTGTGAATACTTGCTTCATGTTCTTTCACAATTGAATTGTGGCAACTGCTGCAATTCATAGGCTTAAAAGTAGCAATACATATCTTTTTCCTTGATAAATCCAAAGCTACAGACTGTTTTGTTTCATCTTTGATGTGACATGCAGTACATAATAACGAACGATGTACCGAAGCATTGTATGCATGGGTGGAAATCTTTTTTTCGTGACAGCTAATGCACTCCGAGTTAGAAGGAGTAAAAATAGGAGCAGTTTGTGCTGTTGCAACAGTTACTATTGATAATAAAACCAGTAGATATGTCGATATTTTCAATGTTGAAATTACTTTATTCATAAGATTTAATAAAATTTAGCTACAAAGACCTCCTGATCGTTTTTTAGAACCTATTTTGATTTTAGGTATATATGTGTTTTTAGGGAATAATTGAAGCACTTCTGTCGGAGGAGAAGCGAGATTGAAAGTCTTCTCATGAATTTTCTTATCTGCAAAAAGATTATTCCAATTATGTAAACCGTTTTCCAGTATATATAAGTTTACAACTCCCTGAACTTTCAGATATTGCCATGCTTTGATGGAGACAGTTTCGTTATCAGCTATGAGCACCACAACTCCCTGAGGTGGAAGCTGAGTGAGTAGTGCCACATACTCAGCATTTAATAGCTCTTCCAGTTTTACGTTTTCTGAGCCTTTCAGGTGAAATGTTTCAAAATCTTTATTCGGACGCAGGTCGAGGGTAATAAGTTTTATTGTAGACTCATTATTCGTTTTTACATATTCCAATGGATGAATAAAAATTGCTCTGGTTGTAAGCTGGCCTGAATACTTTTTTTCCATAATTTTCCATTTACGGATCGGATCAGGTTGTCCGATAGACCATACCAATGCAGCTATAGCAAGCAATATTCCTGCACCGTAAAGATAGGGACGTTTTGTAATTTTCCATGACCAGGCTTTTCCAGTATCTCTATATTTAAAAAATTCTTCCACTTTTTCTGCAAAGTAAAACATCACTAAAGCAAATATTGTAACTGCAAATACTGTTGCACCAATAGACCAACCCAACCAATCGGAGACCAAAAAACGATCGGTGAAAGAAGAATTCCAGAAATCTTCAAATGCAGGTAATGATTCTCCAAAAAGACCTGCACCAATAATTGTTCCGACAAGGAAGAAAAGCCCATCTACTTTGAAACTTGCTGTTGCCACTAGCGATGTACCGGGGCAGTAACCACCAATGATGAATCCAACACCCATAATGAGTCCTCCAACAATGCCGGGCCATAGGAAAGTTTGGTTTACGGAAATTTGAGAGAAATCAAGTAGTCCAAGTCCTGATGAAAGGAAAATCAAAAGACAGGCAATAAGAATACCGGTAAACATTGTTTTTAATACTGTCATGTCTTTTAAATAGAACTGAGCAGCAAGACGACGAGAATCACCAAATCCGGCCAATTCCAATGAAACACCAAAACCGACACCAATCAGCAAGAAAATCAAATATCCGCCGATTTTTCCAAGTTCTGCAATAATATCAACAGGTAACATCATAAATTCTCCTTTTTTAAATTAATCAGCCCAAAGACGACGAACAAAATATGCAACTGCATAGCCTCCAATAAATACACTGAACATAAATGCCCAGCTTCCCAGTGAAAGGACTGCACCCCCTGATAATGCCTGTCCTGATGTACAGCCACGTGCAAAGCGTGCACCATATCCCATAATGATTCCTCCTAAAAGTGCAAATAAAAGACGTTGTATATTAGATATTTTCGGTCCTTTGAATATTTCGATTTTTAAACGACCATTCAACCAAGCAGAAATCAATCCGCCGGCAAATGTTCCAATTAAGAGAAAAATGCTTGGGTGATCCAGTGCATTTCTGTTGCCTGCACCCATAGCTGCAAAAGTACCGACACTGTCAACATGTGATGTGCAAACCAATTTTGTAAGTGCAACCTGAATACGGCTTATTGCTCCTGAAGCTCCCAAACCACCATGAGTTAATGCAAAAGCAGCAAAAAGAACTACACCGAGAATGCTTCCTGCAAAATATGGATTTTTAACTTTTTTTGGTATTTTTTTCATTATACAATTTCTTTAGGATTGTGATTATTTCTTCGCTACCTGAACAGGATCCTGATCGTATCCGAGCTCTTTCCAGTTCAAACGGCCTCCCGGAGAATGACATTGAAGGCAGCTAAGGGCAATCTTTTTTGTCGTTACCATATGTGTAATTGGCCAATACATCTTCGTATTCGTAAACCCATATTTGCCGCTATAGGGCAAACCATTGAGTTCTGCTCCTTTCTGTATAGCATAACTCCAGTTGAACTTTGTCCAATACCCACCTTCTCCACTTGTTAATGGAGGTATAATTATATTATTAACAGGATCATAGGGTTGCTTGGCATGATGTACTTTAAAAGGCCATATCTTTGCTTTAGCATTCATACGTGAACCTATCGGACGATTCATATAATGTTCAGCTTCTGAATCGAGCTTGTCTCCGAGTACGTAACGTTCCATTTTTCCTGCATACCATGCATAGGTTGGGATTACGTCTTCATCATAATGGAATTCGCCTTTTATCTTCAGGTATTCGTGAGGACTGTCTTTCCTGTTTGAGTCACCAGCTTTTGACCAGTCCCATGTCATTTTTGTAGGAAGCTTTCGGGCAAACTCAGGTATGTGACAGGTTTGACAGGCCACTTTATCTGTGTGTTCATTGATTCGGTGATCTTTATGTGGTTTTCCTGTATGACAATTCTCACATCCAAAACGAATTGCCTTGGTTTTTTCAGTATAAGTGGTATTCAATTTACCAGAGATAACATGATTGTGCGTTTTGTGGCAGTCAATACATTGAAAATTGAGCCGTCCCATGTGGAAGTCAAGTTCCTGATTTGCATTCAGTAAAGATTCGTCAAGGTCACCATGCTTTACACCCATACCACCACCACCGCTGAAATGGCAAATGCCACAATTCTCACGATAGGGTCGACGTACACTTCCTGCAACTAAACGTAAATCAACTCCTTTGCCAGGCATTCCAAGCTTTGTTTTTGAATATGTACCTGAACCGTCATGACATACTATACAGTCTACATTTTCTTCTTTTGAAAAGTCGAAACTCATGTCCCCCCAACCGTAACCGGCATGACATATTACACAGGATCCCCAGTTACCAACAACACTGATACAAAAGTTATTAATCTGATTCCGTTTTCCAAGAAGAATGGTTTTACCATTTCTAACAACATCACCACTGATCCAGGTCCAATGTGGTGTTTGCATTACTTCCTTAGCTGAATTTGGGTGGCATTTAAGACACATACGGGTGACTTTCTGCGGTGAATCAATCGTGTCCCTGAAATAGGCACTGTGATCTAAGTGAGGCAACAAATGTCCTGTAAGTGGATTTTCTGGAGCAAGTCCCGATTCCCTATTGGTTTTGGAGTCATTGTTGCACGAAGCCGCTACAATTATCAACAGTAGTAATATTCCTATAAGGCGAAATGTATATATTTTCGATTTAAAAATTTCCATAATTTTTTATTTGAATGTGTTATTTACCAATCAAAAAACACAAATAGTAAATTTTATTAAAAATTATTTGTGCAAAAGTAGGTCTTGTTAATTGCAAAACAGTAGAAATACCTGTGCACTTTTGTAAATTAAAATGTGATATAACGCACATTTTTTTATTATCTTTGCAATCAGTAATATTAATAAATATACAAAATGAACCCGACGATCTGTCAGTTATGTAATTTAAAATCATCTGCAGCGCAAAAGCTTAATGAAGCTGAATTATGTATGCTTGGTGAAAATTGTGCTGAAACTCATTTTCAGCCCGGTGATATAATTATTAAACAAGACGCACATTCAACCAATGTTGCTTATCTAAAATCCGGTTTGGTCAAGATTCATATTGAAGGAAGTATTAAAGATAAAATCATTAAAATAACTAAAGCGCCTGCCTATCTTTGTCTTCCCAGTAATTTTGGTGATAAAATAAATCATTTTTCAGCAACTGCACTCGAGCAGACTACGGTTTGTTTTATTAATGTCAATACGTTTAAAAAGTTAATTTATGAAAATGGTGATTTTGCATATCAGATTATATTGGATATGAGCAAAAACGAACTTCAGAATTTTCATAATTGCCTTAATAATGCACAAAAGCAAAACATAGGAAGAGTTGCAGATGTTATTTTATTTTTTGCCAATACAATTTATAATTCAAATACATTCAGATTACCGGTTACCAGAGAAGAGATAGCTGCCCTGGCTGGTATTACCCGTGAAAGTTGCAGCCGAATCTTTACCGAATTTAACAATGATAAAATTCTGGAAGTAAATGGACGTCAAATAACAATTTTAAACGAAAAACTCCTCAGACAGATAAGCGAAAAGGGTTAGGCATTTTTTGTTCGCTGTCTTTTTTATTCATTTCTAAAAATCACCATTAATTTTGTCCATTACACATTATTATAGAAAAAAGAGGCTTTCTCAAAAATGAGAAAGCCTCTTTTAATTTTTTTAGAAGGACTGCAACTATTCTGTTTTGACAGCATTTCTACAACCGTTTCCGTTGCCTTGTCCACATCCATGTCGGTGTTGAAAACCGTTTCCATTGCCTTTACCAAAGCAATTTCCATTGCCTTTTCCACCTTTTCTGCAATTTGTTCCTTTGTTATCACAAACACCATCACCGTTTTTATCAACAAAATTGGCAGCTTTGCCAGTTTTTATTTTAGTTTCGCGGTTATCACAAACTCCATTGTTATTTTTATCAGCAAACTGACCGGGATTCGCTTTGATTTGCTCTGATTTAACAGTAGCATTATCAGTTTTTTCCTGTGTTTGTGCCAATAAATTATTCGTTGTCAATGTAAAAGCGAATAATACAACCGAAAACAAAATTAATTTTTTCATTTGTTTGATTTTTATGTTTATAAATAGATTTTTATATTTTTAAGACACATTAAATAAAAAAAACTTGCTTTGAATAAAAAAAATTCTTTTACTGCTTTAAAATTATCCTTTCCTGCTTATTTCATTTAAAGTATTGTAATTTATCAGATGTATATCTTTTTCATGAAGTTCTATTAAATTATCTTTCTCAAAAGATTTTAATAATTTAACTGCACTTTCAGTAGATATTCCGGCAAAATCTGCAATATCTTTACGGGAAAGCAGTTGAAATATTTCAGGTATCTGATTTTTATGACTGTCTAAATATAATAAGGTATCTGCAATGCGACCATTCATTTGTTTATAAGTCATATTCCTCAAGGTATCAAACAAGTTTACATTTTGCTCACAATACCTTTTTATAATATTAAATCCGAACATACCATTTTGTTGTACAATACTTGCTATTGATTCTTTTTCAATCAGATATACCTGACAATCAGTGATTGCAACAGAAGAATAATTGAATATATTTTTTGTAAATACGGCTGAAAGCCCTACAAATTCACCTGGTTTAATAATTCTGAGGTTTAAGCTCTTAGAACTATCACCCTCAATGTATTGTTTCGCCAATCCTGTAATTACAAACAAAACATAAGAAGCGAATGCGCCCTGTTTGCTCAGATTATCTCCTTTCCGGAAAAAAACCTGTGTTTTTCCTGCTCTTATGAGTTCAACTTCTTCAGATGTAAGCATCTGAAAACAAGGTGCATCAATATTGCAAATAAAGTCCTGATCCGTTTCAAGTATAGTTTTCATGCTGTTATAGATTCTGTGATTTTGCAAAGCTAATTAAAATCAACATAAAAATGTTCTATATCAATAAATAAGTTGTTTCATTTCAAGCTTAAGCTTGTGGCAGTATAAAGGAAAATTTATGTATTGGAGCATATTATAAAGTAATTTTGCATTATAAATTTTAAAAAAATAATCATGTTATACACCAATTTAAAACACATCGAAACGGCAGCTGATCACGCTAAAATTATCAGTGAAAATGAAAATGTTATGGTAATTTGTGGACGTATGGGTCCTATGTGTATTCCAGTTTATGGAATAGCAGAAGAAATAGAAAATCAATATTCTCATGTTCAGTTTTATGATATGGAATTTGACAATCCTGAATCACATGTTATTCGTAGTTTATCAGAAGTTAAGGGATTTATGGGAATTCCATTTACTATTTATTATAAAAATGGCAAAGTAGCAAAAGCGACTTCAAGTATTCAAACAATAGAACAGGTTACATCTATTTTGAATCAGGAATACGGAAATGCACAAAAATCTTAATTGAGATGCATACACAAAATCATTTTGATGTAATCGTAATAGGAGGAGGTCCTGCCGGGCTTACAGCAGGAATATACCTCTCAAGGGCAAGATTAAAAACCTTAATCTTGAATGAAGGTACGATCGGTGGACAAATGGTCTTAACCCACGAAATTGCCAATTATCCCGGTGTTGAAAACATTAATGGCTTTCAGTTGTCTAACATCATGAAAAAGCAAGCCAAAACTTTTGGTTGTGAAATCAGATCAAATATCATGATCAAAGATTTAATTCTGGATAAAGCAGTAAAAACGGTGATTTTGTCTGATGGTACAATTTATACTTCGGATTCAGTAATCTTAACTCCCGGAGGGCGTTCCAGAACATTAAATGTTGAAGGCGAAGATGTATTCAAAGGCAAAGGAATATCCTATTGTGCAACCTGTGATGGAGATTTTTTTAAGGATAAAGAAATTGTTGTTGTTGGTGGTGGAAATTCTGCACTTGAAGAATGTGTTTCACTTACTAAATATGTTTCTAAAGCGACCATAGTACATCAATTTGATCATTTTCAGGCTTTTCAGTATGCAGTAGAAGAAGCCTCCAATCATGAAAAAATCAATTTTATTATGGAATCAAGCATAGTAGCTTTTCATGGAAATGAAAACTTGGAAAGTATTGACATTAAAAACCTGAGAACAGGAGAAATAAGTAATTTCAAAACCGATGGCGTTTTCATTTTCATTGGCTATGTTCCAAATACTGAATTTTTAAAAGACAAGATCAAATTAAATCAATGGGGTGAAATAGTGGTCAATACGGATATGGAAACGGATATCGAAGGAGTTTATGCTGCTGGTGATTCGATTGCAAAAAAATACAGACAGATAACAACTTCAGTGGGCGAAGCAACCATAGCAGCTATGGCAGCTTCTGAGTACCTTCACAAAAAACAAATATTACAATTCACAAAAAATTAAAATTATAAATTTAAAACCAATAAGATGAATACATTAATAGTAGTTTTTGCCGGTTTAGCTTTCTTTGCATATTATATTTACAGAAGTTATAAAAAAATAAAAAATGCACCCATAGAAACTGAAAATGAAAAAATTATACACCTGAATGTAACAAACTTCCAGACTGAAATAAGCAAAGGAACTGTTTTAGTTGATTTCTGGGCTGATTGGTGCCAGCCTTGTAAATTATTAGGCCCGATTTTAAATGAGACTGCCGCAGAAATTCAAGGAGAAGGTCGCATTGGGAAACTGAACGTGGAAGATTGCCAGATTATAGCTTCAAAATATGGAATAAGAAGTATCCCAACAATGATACTTTTTAAAGACGGAAAAGAAATCGACCGTTTTATGGGTGTGAAGCCAAAAGACTTTATATTGCAACAAATCAATCAAAATAATTAAATCATTTAAATTCTAAATATTATGAAAAAAAACATGGGGATGGTCGACAGAATCATTAGAGTTTTATTAGCTGTTGGAATTGTAATTTTATATTTAATGAATGTAATATCAGGGACATTCGCAATTATTTTACTGATCTTATCAGGTATTTTTATACTAACGGTATTAATTGGTTTTTGTCCATTATATTTACCTTTTGGTATACAAACAAAAATAAAAAAACCATAAAATGAGATATTTACTATTCACTTTTTTATTATTTACTAATTTTTCTCTTTTTGCTCAATCTTTTACGATCAGTGGATTTATCACAGATAAGAAAAGTGGCGAAACGCTTATTGGAGCAACTGTTACGACCAAATCAAACAGACAGCATGGAGTTTCAGCAAATACTTATGGTTATTATTCTTTAACCTTAGCCAAAGGAAGCTATGAATTACTTTTTAGTTATGTTGGATACAAAGAACAGATTATAAGTATAGATTTAACAGAAAGCAAAAAGCTAAATGTTATCATGAATGAAAACAGCCTCCAACTTAATGAAATAGTAATATCAGCAACCAGGGATAATAATCGGATAACTCAATCGCAAATGGGGGTCGAGAAACTGAATATTATTACAATCAATAAGCTCCCGGTAATTTTTGGAGAAAAAGATATATTGAAAACATTGCAATTATTACCAGGCGTGAAATCGGCTGGTGAGGGACAAAGTGGATTTACAGTACGTGGAGGAAGTATTGATCAGAATCTAATATTGCTTGATGATGCTCCGGTATATAATGCCTCGCATTTACTGGGATTCTTTTCAACATTTAACGCTGATGCTATAAAAGATGTTACACTTTATAAAGGAACAGCACCCGCACAATTTGGTGGTCGTATTTCGTCAGTAGTTGATATAAAAATGAAAGATGGGAATAATCAGACTTTTGGTGCTGATGGGAGCATAGGTTTGATTTCTTCAAAACTGAATATAGAAGGACCTATTCAAAAAGGGAAATCTTCATTTCTGATATCAGGAAGAAGAACATATGCTGATCTTTTTCTTAAATTATCTGATCAGTTCAAAAACAACCAACTGTATTTTTACGATTTAAACACAAAATTTAATTATCGTTTTTCAGATAAAGATCAGGTTTTTGTTTCCGGCTATTTTGGAAGAGATGTGTTAGGATTAAACAACAGATTTGCAATAGACTGGGGTAATTCAACAGCGACCATCAGATATAATCATTTGTTTAACGATAAACTATTTTCAAATACATCATTCATATATAGCAATTACGATTACAATATTAATTTAACAAATAATGCCAATCCTTTTTCAATTCTTTCAAGAGTAAGAGATTGGAATTTAAAACAGGAAATGCAGTATTTTTCTAACAATAACAACGAATGGAAAATAGGTTTAAATGTAATCCATCATACGGTTATTCCCGGCGAAATTACTGATGCTGTGAGCACTGAAAATCTTTCGGATGTCAGAAACGGATTAGAATCAGCTTTATACGCTTCAAACGAAAGATAATTATCTGAAAAAATAAAAATTAATTATGGCCTCAGATTGTCAAGTTTCATGGTATTGGGAGGAAGTAATTATTATATATTGGATAATTTTAAAAATATCATTGATACAATTAATCAAACTTCCCCAGTAAAAAACTACATCAATATAGAACCCAGACTTTCGATGAACTATATCTTTGATAATAATAATTCACTAAAAATTTCATACAGTCGCAATACTCAGAATTTGCACCTTATCAATAATTCTGTTACCACCAGTCCTACAGATAAATGGGTAATGAATACGAATATTATTAAGCCTGAAATAGGCGATCAGGTTTCATTAGGATATTTCCGCAACTTTAAAGACAATACTTTTGAATTCAGTGTTGAAACCTATTACAAATGGATGCAAAACCAGATTGATTATAAAGATGCTGCTGATGAACGAAACCGTGTAATAGAAACTCAATTATTATATGGAAAAGGCAGAGCTTATGGTGTGGAGTTGCTGCTGAAAAAGAATAAAGGTAAATTAACAGGTTGGATTGGATATACTTTATCGCGTACCGAAAAACAGATAGATGGAGTGAATAAAGACCAATGGTATCCGGCACGCCAGGACCGAACCCACGATATTTCAATTGTTGCTATGTATGATATCAGCAAACGTTTAAACGTATCGGCAATATGGGTTTATCAGACAGGAAATGCAGTTACATTCCCAAGTGGGAAATATGAAATTGCAGGCCAGACAACCTGGCTTTATACTGACAGAAATGGCTACAGAATGCCCGACTATCATCGATTAGATCTTGGATTAACCTATAAATTTAAAGAAAAGAAACACTTTAATTCAGAATTATCATTTAGTTTATACAATGTTTACGGACGTGAAAATGCTTATCTTATTAGTTTTGAGCAGAGTTCAAGCGATCCAAGCAAAACAGTGGCAATGCAAACTTCATTATTCAGGTGGGTACCTTCAATTTCATGGAATTTTAAATTTTAACAAAGATGAAAAAATATTTTTTAGTAATAATATCAACTTTTATATTGATTTCTTGCGAAAGAGAAATTGATATTAACCTTAATAAAAGCAATCCGAGATTAGTAATAGAAGGAAACTTAAGTAATCTGGCAGGAGAATGTAGTGTAAAAATAACAAAGACTGTAAACTTTAGCGAAATTATTCCGAATCCAACTGTTAGCGGAGCTTTTGTTACAATTATCAGTTTGAATACAAACAAAACAGATACGCTTAAAGAAACCGCACCGGGTATGTATACAAATGATAGTTTGTTCGGAATACCCGGGCAAACGTACACCATGGTTGTTAAAACAAACAACGAAACTTATATTGCAAGTTCAACAATACCTCAAATGGTCGATTTGGAATCCATTCAACTGTTAGACAGTAATTCCAGCGGAGGTAGCCATGGTGGACCTATGGGGGGAGGATCGGGAAGTAACACTATAGTGAGAATGATCCCCAAATATACGGATCCGGCAAATATTGTAAATTTTTTCCAATTTGTAGTTACCAGAAACGATACACTGCAAAAAGATATATTTATACAAAGTGATTTTGGATTCAATGGACTTGTTTCAAACCGGCCATTAAGAGTAAAAGCTAACAAAAAAGATATTGTTAAAGTGGATATGCAGTGCATTGATGAAGCGGTATATAATTACTTCTTTGGATTAAATGAGAATATTAACCAATCGAGTGCTACACCTTCTAATCCTGTATCAAACATCAGTAACAATGCTTTAGGCTATTTCAAAGCTCATACTTCATCTGTAAAAACAATCATTATTAAATAAAATATCCAAAATTGAAAAATCCTTTAAAAATGCTTGTCGATAAAAGAGTTGTAATTCTATCCATAACTGGGGGTACACTTTTTTATGTTGTTTCACAGTATCATATTTCGCTTTGGTATTTATTGTTGGTTGGTGCTGTTAGTGGTATAATTTTCGGAAAAGTTTTCTGTCGATGGATGTGCCCTATGGGACTTATTATGGAATTATTAATGAGTATGAATCCAGATGGAAAAATAAAACAAATGTATCAATATCATAAAATTGGTTGCCCAATAGCATGGATTTCAGGTTGGTTGAATAAGTTCTCACTATTTAAGATTAAATTAAAAGCTGAAAGTTGTCTCAATTGTGGTGCCTGTGATAAAAAATGTTATATAGTAGCTATGGAACCAACGAAATTCAGTTTATATAAACCAAAAACAGAAAAACCAGGAGATAGTTATACATGTTCAAAATGTTTAGAATGTGTAGCTATTTGTCCTAATGGAAGTTTAACTTATAAAGTTTAGAAGATTTAATATTATAAGATTAACTATATTAGTAATTTAATAAAACAAAAAAATGAAAGCAAATTTTGATTCAATAATAAATAACAATAAACCAGTTATTGTTGATTTTCATGCATTGTGGTGTGGTCCTTGCAAAGCACAATCTCCTGTTTTAAAGGAATTAGCAATGGAGCTTAACGATAAGATTCGAGTTATAAAAATAGATGTTGATCAAAACAAGGAGATAGCAGCACGTTATCAAATTCAAAGTGTACCAACAATAATGATTTTTAAAAATTCGAATATAATATATAAACAGTCCGGAGTACACTCAAAATCTCAGTTAATGAATATATTAAAAAATAATCTTTAATTAAAACAAAAATAGAATGAAAAATTTTAAAAAAACAAAAATCAGCAAATCAATTTACCGGGGTCTTTTATCAATATTTTTATTCATTGGATTAAATTCATTTGCACAGAATCTGAGTCCTGTTGATTTCCAGAAAAAGATGAATGAATTACCAAAAGCGCCAATAGTTGATGTTCGTACTCCAAATGAATTCAATCAAAGCCATCTAAAGAATGCCATTAATATTAATATCAATAATGATAATTTTACCAATCTCATAAATAAACTGGATAAAAATAAACCTGTTCTTGTCTATTGTTTGAGTGGTAGCAGGAGTGCATATGCTGTCAATTTAATGCAGGCACAAGGATTTAAAATTGTGTATAATCTTTCAGGTGGGACGATGAAATGGCGTGCAGCTGGTTTGCCTGAAACAACTCAAAATACAAATGCCAAAACTGAAATGAGTCTGACAAAATTTAACAAACTGATCAATACAGATAAATTAGTTTTAATTGATTTCTATGCAGAATGGTGTCGGCCATGTAAAGTACAAGCACCGATTTTAAAAGAAATTGAAGAAGAAATGAAAGATAAAGTGACAGTAATTAAGATAGATGTTGATCAAAACAAAGAGATTACAAGTCATTATCAGATCACAAGTGTACCAACAATAATGATTTGTAAAAAGGCAAAAGTCATATACAAAAAACAAGGGGCCCATTCAAAATCTCAATTAATAAAATTATTAAAGAATAATTAATCTATAACTGTATCAATTCAATAGCAGCACAAAAAAATAAATATGGATAAGAGCTTATTTTACAATGATTCTGATATCGTTATGATGAAATTAGCTGAAAATGCTCTTTCAATGGGAAAAAACAGAATTGTTGAAATCAGAAATTATGCTAAGTTGGCTGGATTTAAACGCATAGGAATTGCCAATTGTATCTCTTTACAAAAAGAGACCAATCAACTTAAAGAGATGCTTTCTGATGATTTTGAAGTTCATACCATTGATTGCAGATGTGGCAGATTAGCAGCAAGTGAATATCTTGGCAATGATGTTAAAGGAATAATGTGCAATCCTGCTGGTCAGGCAGCTTTTTTGGAAGAGAACAATACAGAACTTAACATTGTTATGGGTTTATGTATAGGTCATGATATGATGTTTACTTCCAAATCAAAAACTCCTTCAACTACTTTAATTGTAAAAGACAGAGAGCACAAATACAATCCAATTGAAATTTTTAACAACTTAAAATAATACAATAAAAATTGAAAACAAAAATCATAATCATAATAATATTGTTATTCTCTTCCGTAATGACAATTAATGCTCAAAACAAAGCAGAAGTTAATTCAATTAAAGTTAACACTATGATTAAAACTGACAAATCATTCGTTATACTTGATGTAAGAACAGCCGAAGAGTTTAAAGAAGGACATATTAAAGCTGCTTTAAATATTGATATAAGTCAATCAGATGCGTTAACCAAAATAGATAAACTCAATAAAATGGCTAAATATATTGTATATTGCCGTACAAAACGCAGAAGCAAAATAGCTGTCGATCATATGATACAAAATGGATTCAAAGTAGTATTTCAAATGACAGATGGTTATATTGGCTGGAGCCAGAATAATTTAGCAATAGAAAAATAAATTATGTTAACACATTAACAATAAATATTATGAGTGAATTCGATGCCCGTGCCAGAGAATGGGATAAAAACTTAATACATATTGAACGTTCACAAGCTATTGCAGAAGAACTTCAGAAAATGATTCCAATAGAGCATTCGATGAAAGCGCTAGAATATGGTGCAGGTACTGCTATTTTGAGTTTCCTGCTTAAAGATAAGTTTGCAGAAATTACCCTAATGGACAATTCCTCAGAAATGATTAAGGTTTGTGAAGAAAAAGCTGAATATTTTAAAACCAGGCATATTTATCCTCTCTTTTACGATCTTGAACACAATGATTTTGAGGTAAAATTTGATATTACTTACAATCAAATGGTGATGCATCATGTAAAAGACATCGAAAAAATGTTTTCTAAGTTTTACGCTTTGTTAAATCCGGGTGGCTATCTGGCTATTGCTGATTTATACCCCGAAGATGGCTCATTTCATGGACCTGATGTTGATGTACATTTGGGTTTTAATCCTGAAAAAATAACAGAAATACTAAAAAAAATAGGGTTTAGTGAAATTGAGTACATGACTTGTTTTGAAATAAAAAGGGAAGCAAATAAATTATTTCCGGTATTTCTGTTAAAAGCAAAAAAGCTTTAGCTAATTTAATATTTCATTATTAATTTCTACTTTATTTTTTACAATTAGTAACTTCTCATTTTAATTCA
>CAIUKU010000271.1 GCA_903899825.1 uncultured Bacteroidales bacterium
CAAAATTACAACAAGAAATGGAATATTTTGAAAAAGCCGAAATTAATATATCAGAATCTGTAGGAATAAGAAAAAATCATGTCTCAGAAAATTCTGAATTAAAAAGAGACTTAGCTAATTCGATTATTATTTTAGGTAGAATTCAAGGAAGATTAGGTAAATATACTGAAGCAGATTCTAATTTTAATATTGCATTGAAATTAATGCATACAATGGGAGATTCAAATCTTGAAAAGAATAAGTGGTTGGTTTCAAGAATATATAAGGAATATGGTGATATGCTGTTATTTAAACATGATTTCCCTCAATCAGAAGTATTGTTTAATAAAAGTTATAACCTAAATAAAGAATTAGCTATCTCTAATCCAAATTCATATAAACCCGAATTATCAATAATACTAAATGAAATTGCAATATCACAACAATATCAGCGGAAGTTTGAAAAATCAGAGGCTAACTTTTTAGAATCTTTAGCTATTAATAAAGAGTTGTCAAAATTAAACCCTTTCATTTATGAACCTAAAGTAGCATTAACTCTCTTTAATTTAAGTACATTGTGTTCTGACATATCTCAATATAAAAGAGCGGAGTCTTATATTGTTGAATGCATAAAGATTTATAGAGACCTAGCTACTACAAATCCACTAGCTTATAATAATCTTTTAGCTTCAAGTTTACATTATATTGGTAATCTATATTCTAAAATGAATAATAAAGATAGCTCAATAGTTAAACTGATTGAAGCAATAAATTTATATAAAGAATTAGACAGTATCAATCCTAAGACCTATAAAGGATGGTATGCAAGATCAATTATTGATCTTGCCTGGGAAAAATACCAGACAGATTTAACAAAGGCTATTAATCTGGCTGATGAGTCTATCGAAATTTGCAAACCATATGCAGATTCTGATGCAACAATAAGATCAGTCTTAGCTTTATGTTATGGGCGTATGTCACGTTTCCAATTGTTTTCAAAACAATTTGGTGAAGCAGAGAAATATTCATTATTAGCTATTAAATATTATGATAACAAAGTTTATGTTATTAAAAAGAATCTTGCTCATAGTCTACTTTATCAAGGGAAATTTAAAGAAGCTGAAAAAATATATATTGAATTGAAAGATAAACCAAATTCTCAAGACAAAAGTAAGACGTTTAAAGATGTTCTTATACAAGATTTGGATGAATTAGAGAAAGCTGGTATTACTCATCCTGATATAGCGAAAATACGTACATTATTAAATCAAAAAGAGTAAAAAAATGAGCTATGAAGTATACATTTAATCTAGGATTATTTTTAATTCCTTATCTGCTTAATGCTCAAACAACAGTAAAAGGAATTGTAACGGAACAGAACAGCGGCAATAAACCCATAGCCGGAGTACAGATAAAAGCATTGGGCAGCACCCCTGAGCAGACTGACAATGCAGGTTTGTTTCAACTGGTATTTACTTCCAAAAAACCGGGTGACAGGATCATTGTATCTGGAATTTTCAAAAAAGGATATGAAATCGTAAATAAGGATGTAGTAAATAACTGGCTGATTCCAGGCAATCCCGGTGATAAGACCAAAATTGTGATGTGCCCCGAAGGTCTCATAGCAAAGAACACCCTGAAATATTATGACATCTCATTAGATGGGCTTACGAAAGGCTACCAGAACAGAATCAAAGAATTGCAGAAAGAAAGGGACAAAGCCCAAATCGATGCCAAAACCTTTGGAGAGCAGGCAAAAGCTCTGGCTGACCAGTTCGAAAACCAGCAGAAACAACTGGAAGAATTAGCCGACAAGTTTGCCCGCGAAAACTTCGATGATTGTTCAGCCATTCACCGGCAGGCTTTTGAGGCATTTAAAAGCGGGAATGTAGGAGAAGCCATAAGGATTTTAGAGTCCGTTAATTCCGAAAACGAAATAGCAAAGGCCAAAGCACAAAAAGAGCAGGGTGAGAAAATGGAAACAGAAGGAAAGGATTGGCAAACCCAGGCAGATAGCATAATTCAACAAAATATCAGGAAGTTAATGTTTCAGGTTAAATTGTATATAACCGAATTCCGTTTCGAAGATGCTGAAAAAACGATTGAGGCAATTGCAAACTCCGACCCCGCGAATTACGAATATACTTCTGATTATGCCAATTTTCTGAGATATCAAAACAATCATGAAAAGAGTCTTCTCATGTATAATAAAGCTCTGACTTTGGCAAAAACGGATTTTGAATTATCCGATGCTTTGAATGCGCTGGCGGTTATACAAAAGGATATTTATCAATACGATTTAGCAGAAACCAATTATTTGAAGTCTTTGGCAATCTACCGCAAACTCGTGGTAAATGCGCCCGGTGAACATGAGACTGAGTTAGTCCGGTTACTTAATAATTTGGTTGTTTTATATAATAGTATGGAACAATTGGATAAATCAGAAGCATACAGCAAAGAAGCTATAGAAATAAGCAGAGAATTGGCTAAAAAGGATACTGAAAAGCATCAGGATGATTTGGCCAGAAGTTTATCAACTTATGCTAATTCACAAATCAGAAAAAAACAATATGACAAATCAGAAACAAATTTTCTGGAAGCATTGAATATTTATGAGTCAATGAATCAGACAGATTCTATGCTTTATAGACAAGAAATTTCATATTGCCTCAACAATCTGGGAACTATGAAATTTGAGATAGGAAAGTTTAATGAGGCTGAGGTTTGTTTTCTTAAACATCAGGAAATAATAAATGAATTGGCGAAAGAAAACCCGGTGGCATGGAAAAAGGATCAGATTAGAGCCCTTGCCAATTTAGCATCCATCTATGTTTTTACGAAACAATATGATAAAGCAGAAAACTCATTTCTGGAAGTAATACAGAATTGCAGAGAAATGGCAAAAACAAATCCGGTAGTTTACAAACCTATTTTAGCAACGGCCCTTTCAAATATGAGCTATATGTTGTCTCAGCTAAACCAGGATCAAAAAGCAGAAGCTAGTTTTATTAAGTGTGTTGATATATACAGGGAACTGGTAACTACATATCCATCGGCATTTTCATCAGATTATTCAAGTAGTCTTTGGGGTTTGGGAAAACATTACAATAAATTAAGGATGTATGAAAAGGCCGAATACTATTATTTGGAAGCGCTGAGTATCGATAGAGGATTGGAAAAATCAAACCCAGGAGCTTACAGGAAATATCTGGCTAACTTACTCAAGTCTTTGGCTGATCTGTATTTTGTTATGAAACAATTTGAAAAAGCTGAATTGCACTTGGCCGAAGGAATTGATTTATACGAAGAAATATGCAAAACAGATCCTTCATTTATTTATTATACTGCTGTCAGATGTGGGACACTGTCTTATTACCAGATAATGCAAAAGAAATTCTTTGAGGCCGAAGCATCGGCCCTTAAGGGTTTAAAAATAGATACTAATCAGGAATGGATCAAAACCAACCTGGCCATTGCCTTGCTGTACCAGGGAAAATATAAAAAGGCCAGGAAGATTTATTCAGAGCATAAAGACAAAGAATTTCCTAACGACAAAACAAAAAAATTCAGAGAGATTTTTTTGCAGGATTTGGATGATCTTGAAAAGGAAGGTATTACCCACCCCGATGTGGCAAAAATAAGAAAGTTGCTAAACCAATAATAATCATAAAGCTATGGGAAGAAATTTACTATTAATTCTATTGTGTCTGCCTGGTTTGCTCCATGGTCAGACCACCGTAAAAGGTCTTGTCACTGAGCAGAACAGCAGCAACAAGCCTATTGCAGGGGTACAGATAAAAGCATTGGGATCTACCCCTGAGCAGACTGACAATGCCGGTTTCTTCCAACTTGTATTTACTTCTAAAAAACCGGGTGACAGAATTATTGTATCTGAAATATTCAAGAAAGGTTATGAAATTGTCAACAAGGATGTGGTGAACAATTGGCTGATTTCAGGCAATCCTGCTGACAAGACCAAAATCGTGATGTGCCCCGAAGGACTGATTGCACAAAACACCCTGAAATATTACGACATCTCTTTGGCCGGATTGACCAAAGGCTACCAGGATAGAATCAAGGAGTTGCAGGAAGAAAGGGACAAAGCAAATATAGATGCCAAAACCTTTGGAGAGCAGGCAAAAGCCCTCGCTGACCAGTTTGAAAACCAGCAAAAACAACTGGAAGAACTGGCCGAAAAATTTGCCCGGGAGAATTTTGATGATTGTTCAGTTATTCATAAGCAAGCATTCGAAGCGTTTAAACTTGGGAGCATTTCTGAAGCAATACGTATATTGGAAACAGTAAACTCTGAGACTGAGATTATAAAAGCAAAACAACAAAAAGCAAAATCAAAAATGCTTGAGAAAGAATCTAAGGAAATGCAAATTCAATCTGATAGTATTTTATTGCAAAATATCAGTAAATTAATATTTCAGGCTGATTTATATACTTCGGAATTACGTTTTGCTGAAGCAGAGAAAACTTATGAAATAGCTGTTAATGCTGATAGTGCAAATTTTGAGATTGTGTATAAATTTATTAATTTTCTTTCAAGACAGAATTGTTATGAAAAAGGAATAAAATGGTGTAATGTAGCACTTGAATTAACAAATCATGATTTTTTCAGGAGTGATATTTTAAATACATTAGGTCTTTTACAAGCTCAAATATATCAGTATAAAAAGGCAGAAGCAAATTTAAATCATGCGTTGGTTTTGAAAAGGAAATTATCAAGAGAAAATCCCGGATTAAATAATAATGAACTGGCAAATGTATTAAACAGTATTGCTTCACTGCAAAAGAGATTGAAACAGTATGACAAAGCTGAGGGAAATTATAATGAAGCCTTGTTTATCCTAAATGAATTATCGAAAAATAATTCTGAAAAATATGACAATATGCTAGCCTTAGTCCTTCATAATTTAGCGAACATACAATCTGATCTAAGGCAATTCAAAAAAGCAGAAACTAATCTTAATAGAGCTTTAAATATCTATAGTAGGCTAGCTAATAATACTCCTCAAAAATATAAACCTTCTGAAGCATTGATACTATACAAACTAGCTACAAATCAATATGAGACCGGTAAATATCAAATATCCAAAGCCAATTATAATGAAGCATTAAAAATATATAAAGAATTTTCTGCAAAGAACCCTCAGGTATATAATCTATTATATGGAGTTTGCCTTTCAGATTATGCAATTTTATTAAATAAACTGAAAGACTTTGACAATGCGCAAGCCAGTGGTCTGGAAGCATTAAACCTGTTAAGAAAATTAACAGATTTAAATCCTCTTGCATACAAAACATATTTATGTTCTATTTTAAGCACATTAGCTGATATTCAAATAGAATTAAAACAATTTGAAAAGGCAGAAGCTAATTATAATGAATGTTTAAGTATTTATAGGGAATTATCAAAAGCAAATCCAGATGTTTATAAAATTAAAGTAGCACATACGCTTAGAGATTTTTCCGAATTCTATTGTGATATTAAAAATTTCAAAAAAGCAGATGTTTATTTGAATGAATCTCTACAAATTTGTAAGGATTTAGCAAAAGAGAATCCTGTATTATATAATTATGAAGTTGCATTAAGCTACATAAAACTTGGTTCATTTGATGGAGAAACGGGAAAATACAATAAATCTGAGGATAATTATAATGAAGCGTTAAAGCTTTTGAGAAATTTAGTGAAAAAAAAACCTGAACGGTATAAATCTGAACTTGGATTTGCAATTAATGATCTTGCCATTGTTCAATTTAGAATGCAAAAATATACTGAATGTAAAGCCAATTATTATGAAGCTCTAAAAATCATCAGAGAATTATCAGAAACAAATCCTGATTATTATAATCATTATCTGGCAATTATAACAGTTAATCTCTCATATCTTCATAGTGATTTAAAACAATATGATAAAGCAAAGCTGAACTCATTAGATGCTGTAAAATATTACAAAGAATTAGCCGGAAAATACCCGAAAGTTTATCGCTCAACATTAGCTTCAACTTATGGCAGTCTTTCATTTTTTCAGGTCTTAACCAGAGATTATGTTAAGGCAGAAGCATCAGCACGATTAGGATTAGAAACAGATACTTTAAAGCAATGGATTAATACAAATCTTGCTCATGCTTTGCTTTTCGAGGGAAAATTTGATGAAGCGAAAAAAATTTACCAGGAATTTAAAGATATTGATTACCCGAATGATAAAACAAAAAAATATAAAGATACATTTTTAGAAGATTTTGATATGCTTGAAAAGGCTGGAATAGTTCATCCCGATGTTGCTAAAATAAAGGAGTTATTAAATCAAAAATAAAATTACCTGATATGAAAAGAATGCTGATTTTAAGCTTAATGCTATTGCATTTACTTTTAAATGCCCAAACTACAGTAAAAGGAATAATTACTGAGCAGAACAGCGGCAACAAGCCTATTGCAGGGGTACAGATAAAAGCATTGGGATCTACCCCTGAGCAGACAGACAATGCAGGTTTGTTCCAAATGGTTTTTAATTCTAAAAAGCCCGGTGACAGGATAGTGGTTTCAGAGATTTCAAAGAAAGGCTATGAGATTGTCAACAAGGATGTGGTGAACAACTGGCTGATTTCGGGCAATCCTGCTGACAAGACCAAAATTGTGATGTGCCCCGAAGGACAGATTGCACAAAACACCCTGAAATATTACGACATCTCTTTGGCCGGCCTTACCAAAAGCTACTTGGACAGGATAAAACTATTGCAGGATGAAAGGGACAAAGCAAATATAGATGCCAAAACCTTTGGAGAGCAGGCAAAAGCCCTCGCTGACAAATTCGAAAACCAGCAAAAAAAATTAGAAGAACTGGCCGATAAATTTGCCCGCGAAAACTTTGACGATTGTTCTTCTATTCACAAACAAGCCTTCGAATTATTTAAACTCGTTAATATCAATGAAGCAGTACGTTTACTGGAAACCATAAATTCGGAATATGAAATTGTTAATGCACAACAACAGCAGATTAAAGCAAAAAAAATAATTGCAAAAGCCGATAGTGTAATACAGCAAAATATCAGTAAACTAAAATTCCAGGGCGATTTGTATGTAACCATTTTTCGCTTTAAAGATGCTGAAAGGGCTTATGAAACTGCTGTGAATGCTGATTCGTCAAATTTTAAAAATGTCCACGCATTTATTGAATTCCTCAACAATCAGGAACAGTATGAAAAGATTCCCAAATGGGGTATTACTGCCATCAAACTCGCAAAAAATGATAATGAAAAAGCAAAAATACAACAGCATGTTGGAATGGCCTATTTTATGATGAATGAATATGATAAGAACGAGGTGTGCAGTGCTGAAGCTTTAAAAATATACAGAGATTTAGCCAACGTTAACCCTCAAACTCAAAATACAAATGTAGCCATGACATTATGGTCTTTAGCAAATGTATATAGAAAAAAAAACCAATTTGATAAATCAGAAGCTAATCTTCTCGAAGCAATAGGTATATTGAAAGCATTAAGGATATCTAATCCATCACAGGATAATGCTTTAGAGATAATTATAATTCTACAAGAACTTGCGGTTTTATATGATATAAAGAAAAATTATAAAATGTCAGAAAATTATTATACAGAAGCAGAAAAATTATGCAATGAATATGCTGCTTTAAACCCCACCAAATATATTCATTTACTGGCTATGATAAAACAAAATTTTGGAAATTTACAAAAGACTTTGGGAGAATATGAAAAAGCAAAAATTAATTATTCGCAAGCTTTACAAATTCAAAGTGACTTAGCCAAA
>CAIUKU010000272.1 GCA_903899825.1 uncultured Bacteroidales bacterium
AATTATTGTATATAAAGAACATAGGTTGTGATAGTTTGAAAATTACAAATATAACGCATAACTTAACTGAAGTTAATGTAAATCCAAGTAGTTTAATGATACTGCCCAAAGATTCTGCAGCAGTTAATATAACATTTTCTTCACCAGCAATCGGTAGCTTTTCTGACACATTAAAAATATTCAGCAATGCAGGAAATCTGATTGTTCCTTTAAAAGTAAAAACTTTAGGTGCTCCTGAAATTATCACGCTGCCTGATCTGATTACTGCTAATTTTACTTGCGATAGTCAAATTACAACCTCACTTAAAATTAAAAACCCTGGAATCGTTCCTTTAAACTGGAATGCATACATTCCCAATCAGGAAGAAGGTAGTTTGTCATTTAACGGATTAAATAATTCAGTTAGTTTAGGAAACTGGACTCCTGATACTAAATGGACAGTGGAAGCCTGGATAAAACCGGATGTGCTGACTTATGGAAATAAATTAATAGCTGGATCTGCAAATAACAATACCCCCTGGGGAATTTTTATAGTAAACAAAAAGTTTGCAACTTACTACAGATCATCACTAAACGGATATTCTCAAAGTGTAATTGCAGATGATACTATAACTTCAGGTGTCTGGTATCATGTGGCCAGTGCTTTTAATGGTTCAACCATTCGTCTTTATGTAAATGGTCAATTAGTTAAATCTGTTATTGTCAATTCATCCTATTCAGCATATAGTTATCCGTATATTGGAGGAGTTCCAGGTTATAGTTATTATTTTTCCGGAAATATTGATGAAGTTAGAATTTGGAACAAAGAAAGAAGTCAAAGCCAGATCAGTTATGCTATGAACCACATTATAGTTGGAAATGAGTCGGGACTTATGGGCTACTGGACCCTGGACAAAGTAAATGGAACAACTGTTAGCGATTTATCCGGGAATGGACATATTGGTACATTAAATGGAACTAGCTATTCAACCAATGCTTCTTCTACACTGGGATGGGTGAATTTGAGTAATAAGTCCGGTACACTAAATCCGGGAGATTCAACACAAATAAATATTCAAATTAACAGACATCTCTTACCTCAGGGAACTCACCCATTTAAACTGATTGTTCAATCAGATGACCCTGTAAAACCCTTTGATACTACTTCGATTACTGTGAATGCTCAATATAATTTAACCCCTGTTGATATCGGAAGTGATACCATTTTATGTTCAGGGAATGCAAATGTTGTTTCATCAGGTAGCTTTGTAACTTATAACTGGAGTAACAATACTCATAATCCCAATTTAAGTATTACGAGCGGCGGAAGTTATTATTTAACTGCAATTGATGTAAATGGATGTATATACAGCGATACTATTAACGTAGGATTAACCCAACCTCCTCTGGCAGATGCCGGAGTTGACAAATCAGTTTGTCTGAATAATTCCGTATATTTAAATGGTGCTGCAAGTGGTGGTACTCCTCCTTATCAATATATCTGGACAAATCAAGCTATGAACATCGTTTCCAATTATGCAAATTATTATTTCACTCCTACAAGCAGTGTAATGCATTTCTTAAGCGTAATTGACAATAATGGCTGTCAATCTTTGGTTAAAGATACCGTAAACATTACGGTTAACCCAAATCCGGTTGCGAATGCCGGCAATGATACTATTATTAATTCAGGAAGTTCAACTTATTTAAATGGTAGTGTTTCAGGAGGTACTTATCCTTATACTTTGCTTTGGAATCCGGCATATGATTTATCAGCAACCAACATTTTGAATCCTCTTGCCAGTCCTTCATTTTCACGTTATTATACACTTAGTGTAACAGATGCAAATAATTGTACAGCAAACGATAACATGTTAGTAATCGTTAGGTATACCATTTCGGGAATTGTTCAATATAATAACTCATCTTTTACTCCCATTCCAAATGCCAGAGTTTATCTTGAAAATATAAACAATGGGGCAAAAGATTCTGTATTATCTTCCATGTCGGGCAGTTTTATTTTTTCAAAAGTTGCGAATGCTTCTTATTACCTGTATGCTAAACCTATGGATGTTTTTGGAGGTATCAATTCAACGGATGCTCTCGGAATAAGACGGCATATTGTTAGCCTTTCTACGCTGGCCGGAGTTAATTTAAATGCTGCTGATGTTAACAGCAGCAATACCGTTTCGAGTGCTGATGCTTTGCAGGTATTGAGGCGCACTGTTGGTCTTATAAACTCTTTTTCATCAGGCGATTGGACTTCTGAAAAACAATCTTTATATAATGTGAATCAAAATACGCAAAATTTTGTAATTAAAGTATTATGTATGGGAGATGTAAATGGGTCCTACAACATTTATTCTACAAAATCAACAGAAGATTCACCAACAATACAATGTATTCCGACAAACAAAAATTTAATTGCGGGTGAAACCTTCGACTTACCGGTAAGATTGAAACAAAATGTCAAACCGGGTGCGGTTACGCTGTTCTTACAATATCCTGAGCAATTAATTGAAATAATGGCAGTCTCCTCAAATGGAACAGATATTGAATTTAATGCAAAAAATGGAATTTTAGCCCTGGGTGTTTATGATGAAAAAGGCCTGATACTCAACGACAATATTTTATTATCAGTTAAGTGCAAGGTAAAACCAAATGCTCCGGTAGATAATATAGGATTTTCCATACTAAATCAAAGTGAAATTGCTGATATTGAGGGGAGAATACTTAAAGGTTTACAGCTTGAAATGGATTGTATGAAAATAGTTGATAAGTTTGATGAATTTATATTGGAAGATAATTTTCCAAATCCATTTAACTCAACTACAACGGTTCGAATATATGTTCCGGAATATTCATCTGTACGACTAAGTGTTATAAATGCCCTAGGTGTTGAAATTAAAACAATGACTAAAGATAAACTATCTATTGGCTGGCACGAATTACAAATAGATGGTAAAGATCTTTCTCAGGGAGCATATATGTATCGAATACAGGCAATTGGACTTAAAAATACATTTGATCAGACACGAAGAATGATGATTATCCGATAAGGCAAATAATTATTGATTTTTGAAAAACAAGAAATCATGGAAACAAAAAGCATCTATTTAAAATTTGGTAATAAAATAAGAATCAATATATTTCATAAATCCATTAATATGAAAAGAAGTATATTACTGGCTTTCTTCAGCTTGATGTTGTTGCAGCCAATATTTGCTCAGACAGCAATGATAAAAGCAGATTCAATAGTAGCTAATCAAGGCGATAGCATCGACATAGGTATCAGGGCTCAAAACCTGCCTCAAATTGGTTCTTTGACATTGTATATTCAGTTCAACGGGACGGTTTTGAATTATGGCAGAATATTAAATATCAATCCATTGTTGTTGGGCGGTAATCCATTAATTAATTTAATTGGTAATACCATAGTTTTATCATGGGCTGATGTTAGTGGAGCATTGTTGGGAAATGAAAAATTGTTTGACCTTAGATTTAAATATAATGGAGGTATCAGTTCCATATCATTTACTTCTGCATGTGAAGCTACTGATATTCAGGGAAATGTTCTTATCCCATCAGTAGTCTTTAGAGGTGGAAGTGTAACTGAAACATTGTCCTTAAATATTTTATCTCCAAATAATGCATTGTGTCTGGGTGATTCTATGTTAATAACAGCCCAGGCATTGAATGGATATGGAAACTATACTTACAGCTGGTCGTCAAATCCTGTAGGCTTCACTTCATCACTTGCAACCATTAAAGTTAAACCTGTTGTTAATACAACATATTTGGTTACTATTAGTGATGGTGTTGATGTTGTAAACGGGAGCAAACTTATTTCAATATTTACAGACCCACAACCCTCTTCTGTGACAAATATGTTGCCAGCAAATAATTCATTAAATCTGACTGCTCCAGTTCAATTTTCCTGGGCTCCTGCAGCATATGCATCTTTATATGATATTTATTTATGGTCTGCAGACAGTCTTAACAGACCTCTTACGCCACGTCTTTCAAACTTATCTCTCATTAATTTTACAATTAGCGGTGGTTTGGATTACGGGAAATCTTACAAATGGCAAGTTGTATCAAAAAACCTCTGCAATATCACCAATGGACCTGTTCAGCAATTCAGTATAAAGGCATTACCTAATCTTCATGTTACACAAATCACCACATCTCAGGCTTACGCAGGACAACCTTTAACCGTTTCGTGGACTGTTAAAAATGATGGTTTAGGTGCCACCACTGAAGGTTCATGGAGCGATTATGTCTGGATCTCCCCTGATATTGAGGTGAGGGTAGGCGAAGATATCGGTCTTGGCCATTTTCCGAATGTAAGCTATCTCGGTCCCGGACAAAGCTATACTAATACGGTTCAGCTAAATGTACCCAATAATTTTATGGGAACTTATTATATCTTTGTGGTAACTGATGCCAATGATGCCTTATTTATTGATTGGTCGTTGGTCGGAAATGGACCGATTAATGCTCCGGTACCCTATACACCAAGTACAACAGGGATACCTTACCCATACATAATGGCCTGGGCACATAGCAACGGTAATGTTTTAGAAACAAACGATAATGGTTCATATCATGATAATTTCTTTTATAAACAACTGGATATTATCATGCCCCCTGTTCCTGACCTGGCAATTCATCAGATTGTTGCTCCTACCAATGTTTTTTCAGGACAAAATTTCATTTTGCCATTCTCTGTAAAAAATCAAGGGTATGCTACTGCAACAGGAAGCTGGAGCGATGTAGTTTATATAAGTGCAGATACGGTCTTTAATGCATCAACTGCAATTTTATTAGGCAGTTATCCGAGATCATTGCCTTTGCAACCGGATAGTATTTATTACAATAATGCCCAACTGACAATACCTCCCAATATTTTTGGCACCTTTTATTTATATATTAAAACAGATGCTACCAATCAGGTTTTTGAGAATGTATATGAAAACAATAATCTTACTAAGAGTGCTCCGTTTCAGGTTTTCCTCACTCCACCGCCCGATCTGATTGTAAAAAGCATTCAGGCCCCATCAATACTGGTAAACAAGGTTGTGTATACTTTAAATTACAGTGTAAAAAATCAGGGTGCAATACCTACTTCAAGCGGTGATTGGACAGATAAAATCTATTTAACAAATGCTTCAAATTATAATTTATCCAATGCTTTCCTTTTGGGAAGTTTCTTGCACCAGGGCGATCTAGGTGTTGATAGTAGCTATAATGCAAGCTTAAGTGTTACAATACCAGCCGGCATCAGTGGACCTTATTATTTTTACGTAAAAACGGATGCAAATCTGGAAGTGTTTGAATACACAGACGATAGCAACAATGTTTCCAGACAAACAATGCCTTCAGTTGTAATTACTCCTGATCTTATTGTTACCAGTGTTGAAAGTCCTCTTTTTGAAAATAACAATCAACCAATTACTGTTTCATGGACAGTTAAAAATAACGGAACTGGGAAATTAGTAGATACTGAAGTTACAGATCATATATTCGTTTCAAAAACAAATATTTTCCATCCTGATTCCTTACTATTAGCAGGTTCACTTACTTATCATCTGACTTTACTGGCTGGAGACTCTATCGTAAAACAAAAAACGCTTCTATTGCCACAAAATATCAGTGGATATTATTATATATATGTCTATACTGATTTCACAAATAAAGTTTATGAATCTCCTTCAGAGACCAATAATGTTAATTTTAATCATAATCCAATACAACTGAACAAACCTGATTTAAGTGTTAGTCAGATAATACCTCCCTTATCTTTTAATTCCAGACAAGCTGCAGTTTTTGAATGGAAAATTAAAAATACAGGCCTTGGCCAGATATTAAATAAAAAATGGACTGATAAAATTTATCTTTCTAAATCTGGCGTTTTTTATATTGATTCTGTAATAGAAATTGGGAGTTTAACTTATATTCAACCGATGTTGATTTCTGGTGACAGTGTTCTGAAAAGCCAGACTGTTAACATTCCTGATATATTATCCGGTGATTATTATGTCTATATTTATACTGATGCGAAAGATACAGTTTATGAGGGCACTAACGAAAACAACAATATTTTAAGAAGCCAACTTCCTGTAACTTTATTTAATCCAAATCTTACTGTAAACAATGTAAATCATGTTACTTCCATTAATTCAGGACAAGCCATTGATATTGGATGGACAACAAAAAATATTGGGTCTGGCAAGCTTTATTACGCTGGTATTTCAGATAAAATATACCTTTCATCTTCACCAATATTCCATGCTGATTCTATTGTATCGCTTAGTGTTAAGAGTTATAATGCAACCTTACTACCTGGCGACAGTATTAATAATCAAATGACTGTAAATATTCCGAATGGTGTTTCAGGCAATTTTTATATTTTTATTCACACCAATTTCAATCAGAATATTTATGAAGGTGGTAATAATGCTGACAATAAAAATAAAGGACCTGGAATTCATATAACCCTGGCTCCCTGGGCAGATTTACAGTTGAAAAATTTAGTTGTTCCTGATTCCCTGACTCCTGGTGAGAATTTTGCAGCAAGTTTTACTGTAAAAAACATTGGAAATACTTCAATTAATGGAATTTCATGGACAGATAAGTTATATATTTCTTCCAGTGCTGATTTTGATACAACCGCTATTTTACTTTCCACATATCTTCATTCTCAACAGCTTGATACAGGGATAAGCTATATAAACAATTATTCTTCAACACTATTATCATCTTTTTCTTCAGGATATTATTTCTTCTTTGCTCAAACGGATGAAAATAATTCAATTTTTGAATATTTATTTGAAAACAATAATATAATTCGCAGCAATCCTATTTTTATTAAGCCATATCCTGTTAACCTTGCTTTAACTGCATTTTTAGCTCCAGACTCTACCTTTTCAGGTCAAAACATTACTATTCAATGGACTACTATAAATAACAGCAATAAGCCAACACTTCCATCCTATTGGTATGATGCGCTTTATCTTTCTCTGGATACCATCTGGAATCCAGGAAGTGATATTTTAGTGAAAGAATGGAAACAAAACGGACCACTGTTGGCTGGTAATTCTTATTCAAATTCTGAAAATGCATTAATTCCTAATGGGTTGAATGGTAATTATTATCTTATTATGATTACGGATCGTACGAATATTAATAATGAGTTAGTAATAACAGATAATCGTAAACTTAAAACCAGAAATAATCAGGCAGCAACAATAAAAATTAAGCTCACACCTTCACCGGATTTGGTTGTAAAATTATTTACTTTTCCTCAGCAGTGTATTTCAGGGCAAGCATTTAAAGTAGTATTTAAAGTAAAAAATCAGGGAGTTGGCCCAACAACACTTGGAAATTGGACAGATAAAATATTTTTATCAAATGATTTCACAATTAATCAAGGTGATATAAACATCGGAACTTATAATTATGCCGGAGGAATATTAGATACCGGCCAATTTTATCAGGATTCTCTGTTTGTAACAATTCCTGTAACCAATGGTGGCAATTATATCTTGATTTTTAAAACAGATAATGCCGATGCTGTATTTGAATTCAACGGAGAAACCAACAATACTGCCAATGCTTTTATCATTGCAGTTCAACCTCCTCCTGCTGATATTGTTGTAAAATCAATTTCAATGCCTGATAGTGCTATGGTTGGCGATTTCACTGACATTACATGGGTAATAGAAAATATTGGAACAAATCCTGCAACAGGGAATATGAAAGATATGGTCTACTTATCAGCAGATACTATATGGGATATCTCAGATAAACTCATAGGTGAATTCCTATCATCTATAAACCTCCCAACATTAGGAACCCAAACCCGTTCTGTTCATAGTAAAATACCCGGTATTGCTGTTGGGAATACGTATGTGATTGTTAGAACTGATATTCTGAATAATATAAATGAAAGCAATGATACAAACAATACGTCCTATTCAGTCAATACTTCATATATTGATATGCAAAGACTTTACTTTAATGTTGCTAAAAACGATACTTTATTTAACAATACTGATTTGTATTATCTGATAGATGTTCCTGACTCTTTGCAAGGAGAGTCCATGCTTTCTACTTTAAAAGCGGATTCTCTCAATGGTTCTAACGAAATGTATTTGAAATACAATCAATTATCAACACGGTTGAATTATGAATACACTCACTCTTTTCCTTATCTTGGAAATCAGGAATTATTGGTTCCTTTCCTTTTCAAAGGAAATTATTATCTGATGTTATATGGAAGAACAGTTGTAGCTAACAAGCAAAATATAACTATAAAACCTGAAATTTTAAATTTTGAAGTTCGTTCCATTAATTCCAATAAAGGAGGTAATACAGGAAAAATAACTGTAGCATTGCTTGGATCGAAATTCAATGCATTTATGAAAATAAAACTTGTAAAAGGGAGTGATACTATCCACGCAGAAGCCCTTCAATTCATTAACTTTACCAAGGTTTTTGTTCGCTTTGATTTAAAAAATGCAGTTCCGGGCATTTATAATGTAATTGTAGAGCATCTTTGCGAAGGAATTATTGTAATTCCAAATGGATTTGAAGTGAAAAGCGGTGCACCAAATTTCCTTTCAGTTTACGCTATTGCACCCGATAATGTCAGAAACGGCAGGATTGCCAGTTTTACAGTAGAATATGCAAATTTAGGCAATACTGATATTGTAGCACCTTCTATTAATATCAAGAGTTATGCCGGTTCTCCTATTTCAATAGATGCTGCAGGCTTAGCGAATAATAGTATGATATTAAACATTCCTTTACAAATACAGGGCGAACCAAATAATATTCTCAGACCCGGTGTTACGGGATCTATTGTGATATATACACGAACCGTGGCTGGCTTAGGATTTACTATTTCAGTTTCAAATCAATAGTTTAATTATAGTATAAAAATCATTGATAAAAAATAAGACAATGACAGCAAAAAAAACAATCGGATATTTTTCAGTAATTATGGCAATCTGCTTAGCATTGCCATTAAAAGCTGTATCTCAGGGATATGCAGGCCCAAACAAGACGATACTTAAAGACTCCAGTGTTGTAATTGGCGGAAGTGGTTGTAGTAGCTGTTGCTACTTATGGACACCTGCAACGGGGCTCAGTGACCCTAAAATACTTCATCCCATAGCTAAACCGACAACAACTACTACTTATACACTTAAAGTGACAGGGGATAATTTTAATATCAGCGATGTAAGTCAGATGACGGTAACTGTTAAAGATGGTATGGACGGGTTAACAGTTACTCCAAAAAAATGTTGCTGGAGTAAAGGAGATTCCATAGGATTAAGTCAGTTTACAATTGTTACAGATCCTCCGGGATTAGAGAATACAGTTACTTTAAGCCCAACCTCAGTTCCTACTAATATTTTTGCAACATCAGTTGGTTCGTTTCCGGTTACTTTTACTGCCAGAGGTCCAAATAATACTACAAAAACCGCTGTAGTTAATATTTCTGGAGTTGATCCAGATGCACAATCTGCGTTTCAGCTTGGAATGGGCCAGTTTAAACCTGAAGAAATAATTGAAAAGATTGACAATATTATTAATAAAATAAAATTAGGTCCATGCGGCCCCACAGGTGGTCCAAGTGCAAATATGCAATTCGCAACAGGAAAGTTGTGTTGCCCTAAAGCTGGATGTATCAAAGATATGTATGCATATAACGGAAGTTATAATTATGATTTAGGCTATCAATGCGATTTCCCTTTCTATGGTATTCCTTATGTTGCATCATTAAATTTCAGAATCATGGCCAGTGTTGGAGCTTCCCTCTCTTTAGGAAATGTTAAAACAACATGCGATGGTGTAGATGTATGTTACAGCCTTGGGATAACAGGAAGTATTGGAGGAGGAGTTAGTGGAACAATCGCAGGTGGTGCAGTGTTAGATGCAAGCTTATTACTGGTTGGATCCATTACACCCGACCCTTTTGAATATTGCATACCTTCAGGTGATACAAAATGTTTGGGAAATATATGTGTAAAGGCAGATATTGTAGGAACCGTTACAACCCTTAGTTTTTTTACAAAAAGTGTAAGTGTAAATGTAATTTCACAAAGATGTTGGAAATAAATTTTTAAAAAATCGAGTTATGAAAAATAAATACAATCAATCATTACCTAAGATTATATTAACAATCATAGTAATAATTTGCTGCTTTTCTTCAGCTAAAACATTTGCAGCTAAACCTGTTAATTGCTTTCCCAGTATAACTTACTTTAGTCCGTTGCTTGATACATTCCCAACTTATAATATCGCAACGTATAATTTAAGAATACCTATTGATACCATGGGTTATACATCAGATCCCGGAAATGAAATGTGCGGTAGCATGGTATTGTATGTAATTGAAGGTATGGTATCTCCAACCAATGATGGCTGGCTGATTGATGACGTTTCTGGTTCTATGAATTGTAATACCATTAACTCACCTACTGCTAAATTATGTAAATTATTAAAAGCATATAAGCTAGGAAATATCGATAGTGTCATTACATTGTACAAATCTTCTGATTATACCATGATCAATAGTGTTCTTTCAAATCCCTCTACCAGAATTCATTTTCAGGGAATGATTGACTCTATTACAGGTATGAGTTTAAAAGCTGGTTTTGAATATGGCGGAGGTTTTCTGGCTTTTACGAATATTACATTTATTGGAAACTCTCAGCAAATTACACCTTATTACTTTGTAATTGAAAATAACCAATGGAAGGTTTCTTCTTTCGAAGACTCATTAAAAATTACTTCTAATATTGCCGTTTATCTTAACACAAAATCACCATCCAGTATGATAGTTTCGAATGATATAGATAGTGATGGAATTATTAATATCAATGACAACTGTCCCTGTAAAGCCAATCCAAATCAAATGGATAGTGATGGAGATGGAATTGGTAATGCCTGTGATAATTGTCCGACAAAAACTAATCACAATCAGGTCGATATTGATAAAGACGGGATAGGTGATGTATGCGATAATTGCCCTAAGCATTACAATCCATTACAAAATGATCTTGATAATGACCTTGTAGGAGATTCCTGTGACAATTGTATTACCGCATTTAATCCTTCACAATCTGATATGGATGGAGACTGGATAGGCGATGCCTGTGACCAAGATTTAGACAACGATGGATTACCTAATAGTGATGATGAAGATATTGATGGTGATGGCGTTCTTAATAACTTTGATAACTGCCCTTATTATCCTAATTCTAATCAGTTAGATACTGATGGTGACGGAGTTGGGGATGCCTGTGATAATTGCCCATTAACATTCAATCCGGACCAACTTGATACGGAGCATGATGGTATTGGGGATGCCTGCGATGCTGATATGGACAATGACGGTGTTCTAAATGTGATTGACAATTGCCCCAAATTTTACAATCCGGACCAACTGGACGTGAATTGTAATGGAATAGGAGATGCTTGCGAATAAAGATTTTATCAGATATTGTAAAACATAAAGATTTACAGAAATGAAAACAAAAGGATTGAATAGTAATAAAAACACATCAGCACTGTCTGAAAATTGTATTATTTGTAAAAAAAATTATCAATGGTTTAAAAATGACAGTATGAATATTATAAGAAAGTATGCTTTCATTTTACTAATAATTTGTTTGCTCCCTGAGTTTATTCAGGGGCAGATAACTTTTACCAAGGAAGATGCTTCCTGTGGTGCATCCGATGGAAGCGCAACGGTAAGTGTAAGTGGAGGAACAGCACCTTACACTTATCTTTGGTCTAATGGTGGAACAGGGACAAGTATAAATAACCTGGCCGTTGGTCCATATACCTGCATTATTACTGATGCAAGTGGTTGTACCGGTCAGGGTGAGGTTTTTATTGATAACAAGACTGACATGGAGGTAAGCATAACCGGAGGAGATGTAACTACTACATACTGCAGCAATGCTTCACCACCTTCAATTAAACTCACAGCATCGGTAAGCGGCGGAAAACCACCTTATGTATGTAGCTGGCCTTCTTATTCTATGACAGCTACTTCTTCAGGAAATTATACAGTAACAGTTACTGATTCTGCACATTGCCTGAAACACGCTTCTACCTATGTGCTGTTTATCAGAGTTGATTGTTCTTCTGACCCTAATGATATAAGCGGTCCGGATGGATTTGGACAACAAAAAATCATTGGTGTTGCTGAAAAACTTCCATATACAATACGCTATGAAAACGATCCTGAATTTGCTACGGTTCCTGCTCAAAAAGTTAAAATTGAAATGCCTTTTGATTCAACAGCAAATATGCTTTCGTTACGTTTAGGCGATTTTGGATTTGGTGATTTTATTTTCAGTGTTCCTCAAAATACTACCTTTTATTCAAAAAGACTGGATGTCTCTGATTCGTTAGGTGTTATGGTGGACATTACAGCAGGTATTGATGTTCAGAATAAAAAAGCTTTCTGGATTTTAGAATCTTTAGATCCTCTTACAGGCTTAGTTCCCAATGATGCAAATAAAGGATTTCTTTTGGTAAATGATAGCATCACACATAGAGGAGAAGGATTTGTTAGTTTTACCATGTTGCCAAAAAATACTGTACATACAGGAGATACATTGGCTGCAGAAGCTTCTATTATTTTTGATATCAACGAGGCAATTAAAACCAACAGATGGAAAAACGTTATTGATGCTCATTATCCAAGCAGTTTTGTCAATCCTTTGCCTGCTAGTACAGATACAAATTTTATTCAGGTTTCATTCACTGCATCCGATGATGTTGGAGGCTCTGGCGTGAAACAAGTAAAATTATTTGTAGCCAGAAATATCGAAAACTATGAATTGTACGGAACCTACAATGTTGATAGTGTAGTAAATATTACAGGCGTTGAAGATGATCTTTATAAATTCATTAGTATTGCTGAAGATAATGTAGGTAATGTTGAACCTATGAAAGAAACACCTGATACTTATACACTATTGGGCTTTCCCAGACAAATTTCAGGAGATATTTCCTACCAGAATAATACAAATACTCCAATGAAGAATGTGTTGGTTTATTTACGAAATATTGGAGGAAATGTTCTAGATTCAGTGTACACCAATCAATCTGGAATTTATAACTTTGGGCTTAAATCTAAAGCAACTTATTTAATGGATGCTTATTCTGATGCTCCTTGGGGTGGTGTAAATTCAACGGATGCATTAATTATGAGAAGGCAAATTGTTGGATTGTCTTCGCTCAACATATTGCAACAGAAAGCTGCTGATGTTGATATTTCAGGAAATATTTCAGGTGTTGATGCTCTTTTGGTAAGAAAAAGAATCATTGGTGAAATCAGTAATTTTTCAACAAATAACTGGTGTTTTTTGAGAGACACTGTAAAAGTTGACAAATTAAATATTGACCACCCTATTCAAACATTATGTGCCGGAGATGTTAATGGTTCTTATTCAGCAGTTTTTACAAAAAGTTCAAACATTACACTTAGTCAGCTTGGAGAAATCAAAGCTGATAGAAATCAACTTATTGACATCGCTGTAACAAGTAATAATAAGCTTCAAACTGCTGCTGTTACTTATATTATGGATTACCCCTATCATCTTTTAAAAATCGAAAAAGTAATTTCATCTTTAACAGGATTTATGTATAAAGCGAATGCTGGTAAACTGATTATTGCCTGGGATAGTTTATCTCCTGTTAACTTTAATAAAGATGAAGCCTTATTTGTAATTCAGGCAAGAATAGACAGAGAGGCTTCAGAGAAAGACAGGATAATATTTACACTTGATAACCACAGTGAGTTTGCTGATAAAAATGCTAAAATAATCGAAAATGTTGGTTTAAGCATTCCAAATATAAGTATTTCACCCTATTTAGATTATGAACTTAGCCCAAATTTCCCTAACCCATTCAGTAAATCTACTGAAATCAGATATGATTTACCGGAAGATGGCCTGGTAATATTAAAAGTATATAATATATTAGGACAGGAAGTTAGAACTGTTATTTCTGAAAAACAGAAAGCAGGAAGCTATAGTTTTCATTTTGATGGTTCTGATTTAAATGCAGGTACGTATTCCTATAAAATTGAAGTTCAAGGCAAAACAAGAAAATTCATTTCATCACATTTAATGATAATCATCCCCAATAAATAAAAGTAAAATAATGAAAATATTAAAAATAATTATTTTTTCTTTCTTGCTCTTTTTTTGTAATTATGGAAAGACTCAAACCCTTTCAATTGACAGTGTAAAGGCATGTATTGGAGACACAGCTAGTCTTCCGATAAAAATGTCGATGATTGACAGTGCCGGAGCTATTACATTATTTATAGGATACGATACAACTATGCTGGATTTCATTAACTTAACAAATATTAATCCAATAGCTACCGGTGTAATTTTTAATGATATGAGAGCAGGTGCAGGCAATGGTCCTCGACTTGGGAAAATTGCAATTTCATGGGTTGCCAACGGACCAGGCATAATTTTTAATGCCGGAACGTTTGCTGTTCTTAAATTTAAAGTACTGTCAGGAAATTGCCCCATTAATTTTTTAAATACCTGTGAAATTGTTAATTACAATGCACAAACTTTAAATATTAATTATATTAACGGCAGTTTAATAATTCCCGGAATGCCTGTTATAACAACACAACCTGTCCAACTATCAATAAATACTACACAAAATGGAATTTATACCGTAAATACACTGAATGGCGATAGTATTCGTTGGCAGATCAATCAGGGGAATGGATGGATTTATTTACAGAATACCAGTGTTTTTAATGGTTATAATAATGATACGCTTATTGTAAATCATCCTGGTTTATCATTAAATGGTTCTTATATCAGATGTTTAATAAGCAATTTATGTTATACTAAATTTTCCGATTCTGTAATTCTGAACGTTACAGAATTATCTGTAAATAAAAATACTATATTTGGATGTAAAATATATCCAAACCCTTTTAGTGAAATTATTTCATTAGATTTTCCTCATTCATCTTTTATTGAAGAAATTAAGGTATATCAAATTGATGGCAAATTAATTAAAAAGATTCCTATCAATAAACAATTGAATCATATAACAATTCATCAATTAAATGAACTTGAAAAAGGTATTTATTTTTTTGAAGTAAATTCAATAAACAATAAAGGCTCAAAAACCAAAAATTCATATAAACTGGTAAAAAATTAATTATACATATAATACATACAAGCAATAACTTAAAAAGACGTACTATGAAAAAGTTATTTTTTAAAATTACAAGCATTCTATTCTTTTTATTCATTAATATTAGTGTAATCTCAGCTCAACAGCTCACATTACCTCAAACGAATGCATGCTTAAATGATACTGTAGTTGTTCCGATTAACTTTAGTAACATCGATTCATTGGCTGCACTTACTTTGTATATTAGTTTTGATACAGCAGTATTGACTTATGCAGGATTTAACAATGTAAATTCTTTAACACCTGGTATTATGTGTGGCGTTCCAACTTTTGGTGTAAATGCCTGGCAGGTTGTAATTTCATGGGTCGATAATACCCTAAATGGTGTGAATTTATTATCAGGAACTTTATGTGATTTGAAATTCAAATATAAAGGTGGAAATACCAATTTAAACTTTCTTATGGCTTCTGAACTGGTAAATCAGAATCTAATTACCATTTTGCCAACTTATTCTAACGGAAATATCAGTCCTACCATTCTTTCACAACCCCTATCAAAACAAATATGTGAAGGTAGTCAAACGAATTTTTCAGTTACAGCAGTCTCTGGGAGTTCTTTTCAATGGCAAATACAAAATGGAGCTCAATGGGAGAATCTTCAAAATAACACAACCTATTCAGGTACTAATACTGATTCACTACAGATTTTAAATGCACTTTCCTCATTAAATAATAAAATATATAGATGTGTAGTAACAAAATTATGTTCTGAATATTCTAATTCTGTTTTGTTAACAGTTTATCCTAAACCACATATTGTAATTAATAATGACACTTCAATTTGTATCGGGAATTCAGTAATTATAAATGGTTCTGGAAGTACAGGAACAGGAATACTACAATATAATTGGAATCAGGGACTTGGTTCAGGTATAGCACATACCGTAAATCCTTCAATATCTTCTAAATATATACTTACTGTTACTGATATTAATTCATGCTTCGCTGTTGATAGTATTATTATTATTGTTAATCAATTACCTTTATCTGCCGGAACGATTACAGGATCAGCAACGGTATGCCAGGGACAAAATACTGTAGCTTATTCAGTTCCCGTAATAACGAATGCCACTTCCTATATATGGGCTTATTCAGGTACAGGTGCAACTATCACCGGAACTACAAACAGTGTTACCATCAGTTTTTCTGCAACTGCAACTGTTGGCAATTTAACGGTAAAAGGTAGCAATGCCTGTGGTAATGGAGTTATATCAGCCAATTATCCTGTTACAGTCAATCCATTACCCGTTTCTGCCGGAACCATTACAGGATCAGCAACAGTATGCCAGGGGCAAAATACTGTAGCTTACACAGTTCCCGTAATAACGAATGCCACTTCCTATGTATGGGCTTATTCAGGTACAGGTGCAACTATCACCGGAACTACAAACAGTGTTACCATCAGTTTTTCTGCAACTGCAACTGCTGGCAATTTAACTGTAAAAGGCAACAATGCCTGTGGTAATGGAGTTATATCAGCCAATTATCCTGTTACAGTTAATCCATTACCTGTTGCTGCCGGAACCATTACAGGATCAGCAACGGTATGCCAGGGGCAAAATACTGTAACTTACTCAGTTCCCGTAATAACCAATGCCACTTCCTATGTATGGGCTTATTCAAGTACAGGAGCAACTATTACCGGAACGACTAACAGTGTTACCATCAGTTTTTCTGCAACTGCAACTTCAGGCAATTTAACAGTAAAAGGCAACAATGCCTGTGGTGATGGAGTTATATCAG
>CAIUKU010000273.1 GCA_903899825.1 uncultured Bacteroidales bacterium
AAGATAACACAAGAAATCTGTCGGTTAAAATACGTAAGCAGGAAAAAAGAAAACTGAGCCGTAAAAACTATCAGAATTAAAAAAATGATTAGCAGAAACAAACATTGAAGTGCAAATTATTTCAAGCAGTTGAAAACATAATGCTAGCGGTTAAAAAGGAAGCAGTTGAAAGCTGGAAAATAAAGAAAAAATAGTTCAAAAATCAAAGATGGAATAAAAGTGAATTTGCTTTATCTGGACCATAAAAAAAATAGAAGTCGGGTAAAGAGCAAAAAAAAAGGCCATGAAATTCACAGCCTTGTTGTTTGGTATTATTTTTTTACTTTTTCGGACCAATCATCAATAAGTTTTATTAATTCCGAAACTTCCTTTTGATATTTCAATGGAATATCATTGGGCCTGATTCCGGATCTATCACCATTTGTAAGAAATCGGCTCAATTCACTCCAATTGATAAGGCTTTTTTTATAAGCTATTTTTGATTTATTTTCTTCCATACATTAGAGATTTAAAAGTTTGATATTAATAAGAAAATAGATTATACCGAAATGAAATATGTAGAAGTCCAATTCACTTCGTTCCTGGAACTACAACATCTTTCTGATCGGCATTATACCTATAACAAAATAGACTAATTTATAAAACACTTTGGTATTAAATCTGAATGCAAATTTAATCTATTTTGAGCTTTGTGTTAATTATCGTCTGTTGATAAATGGGTTTTTAAGTAGTATTTTTCCAGAAGTTACGTTTGTCGGTATGAAAAGTTGCCGATTGAGGGCGATTTCCTGTCAAATTAAACAATAGTTGAAGCAGGCTACAACCCCTGTATGGCTTATTGTCCAGGCAATTTTTCATCCCGTGAATTGGGTGCTTGTGTTCATTGTCTTCAATTTTTCATATATTATTCTTGATGTTTCTTTTTCTGTCAAAAAGGTTGTATCTATCTGTATTTCTTCCTCGTGTCGAAATTTCAATATGTCATTGTTTAACTTTTTGCATATCTCAAAATCTTTGAACTTATCATTTGACCTTAAATCTAAACGCTTTTCAATTTCATTTTCCGATGCATAAAGTCCAAAAATATAAATTTGCCAATCTTTATTCAGCAATTTCAACTTTTCATAGTAAGCATTAATTTTATCTCCACTAAATGTGTCAATTACTATGATAGGATTAAAATTCAAATCATAAAAGTTCTTTACTAATTGGGTGGAAATATTAAGTATTTTAATATGTTCATCTTGATTTATCCAATCTACCGAAATTACCATTGAGCGAAGATTATCAACCTCTATCCTAACTCCTGTCGGAAAGAATTTTGCTAGTTCTTTAGATGTTTGAGTTTTCCCTGATGCAGGAGCACCTTTCAATATTATTATGTCAGTTGTTACTTCGTTCATTAGTTGTAAACTATTTCTGGAACATTGCAAGACATGTATTTACATGAGAAATCGCAAGTTTTCATTATTTTAGAAACTTCTGTCGAGCGTTTTTTGCAGAGTATTTGAATTATATCTTCTTTGGCTATATTCCCAAGTGGTTCTTTTGCAAGTGGTATTCTGCGATGGTCAAAACACTTAACTACATCTCCGTTTGGATAAATGCAAATATTCTTACGTGCAGCACATGAAAATTCTTTAATTGGACTATTTTCAATTTTTGCGTCATTCCAAACGCCACCAAAATCCATATATGGCTGAATTACATGTTTTATTTTTAATTCTTTACAAAATGCTTTGAGTTTTGGAATATCTGATGCAGATTCAGATGCAAGAACAGATTGTATTTGAAAATTATCACCCAAATACTTTTTTGCCACTTTGATATTCTTAATTACTTTTTCAAATGTGTCATTCCCTCTAAATTGAATCCATTTTTCTGCTTCAAGTGTATCAATTGAAACCACTAATATATGCTTGAATTTTGCATATTTTTCTAAAAAATCCTCTGTTATTAAAACACCATTTGTAACAGTTATTAATTGAATATCATGCTTTCTTGATTCTTCGGCAATAGTCAAAACATCATTTTTAAAGAGTAATGGTTCACCACCAGTAATTGTTACTTGATATAAATTCTCATGCAAAGTTTTTAAACAATTGATAAAAATTGAAATATCAATATGTTCACTGTCTTTTTCAGGTGTTTTCCAAATACCGCATTTTGCACACCTTTCGTTACATCGCTTAGTAATCATATAAATTAATTCATTCCCTTTTACACCATAAAAACGTCTAATTGGAGTTTTATACCAACGATAAATACTCCATTCAATTGATTTTAAAACAACTAATGGAATTAATAGATGCTTTTTATTTATTCGCTTGACAAAAGGTTTTATTTCACCCATGTAGTCATTAAAAACATGTGTAAAACTTGGTTGATTTGCACGTCTTCTATATATTAAACTCATATGCGTTTCCTGAATAAATTGATTCTGAAGAGTCCCAAAGAAGAACTGTATGTCCCTCGTATAAAGTAGCACTAGAACTTTTATACTTTTTAAATAAACGAACAAATCTAATAAATCCAGTTACAGTGCTTTTGTAACCGAAGTCATGCCAGAGACTTGCCTTGGGGCAAAATCCAATTTTATATTTGCTACGAAGTCTTAAACACAAATCAACATCTTCACCTGCTGCTGTTGGAAATCTTTCGTCAAAATAGAACTCATTAGCAACGTTTGCCTTCATTCCAAAATTCAAAGATGGCATATACCACAATTCTTTTCTATGTGGCAATAACCACTTACCATTCAGAGTTCCATTAATGTCATGATAATAGTCATATAAAGTTTTACCATATGAATGAGTCATTCCGCCAACAGCCCCAAATTCTGTTTTTTCTAGAAAATCTGTCATGTTTTGATTCCATTGAATGTCCAAAACACAGTCATGGTCGGTAAATAAAATGTATTTAGCTTTTTCAGCAAGAGCCTTGTCTATTCCAATATTTCTTGCTTTTGCAGGTCCTCCGTTTTCAGATAGCCTTATGTGTTCAACAATGGAGAAATCTAATTGATAATCCAAAGGACTTAAATCGTCAATAACATAAACTTTATCAAAGGCACGAGTTTGATTTTGAACACTTTTTAGTAATCTGTTTAAGCATTCAATATCCCAATTTGTCTTTATGTAGCAAGGTATAATTAAAAAACTCATAATATCATTTTTTCCTGTTCTATCTGTTTGTACGGTGTCTTCCTACACTTGCACTCAACATTATAATTCGTCTTATAAATTCAAAACATTACCTCTAAATTATGGCAGTATA
>CAIUKU010000274.1 GCA_903899825.1 uncultured Bacteroidales bacterium
AGACTTTGCAGAAAAAACTTACAAAGATGAATCAGGAAGAAATGTACTAATATATAAGGTAAATCAAAAAAAAGTAACTAATATCTATATTTATCTGATTATATTAAAATTATAAAATACAAATAAAATAAATGAATAACGAAATTGATAAAATTGGGGATTTATTCAGAAACACGCTGAAAGACCATCACATGGACAGTGATGCGCATTTGTGGGAGAGACTGGAAACCCAATTATCAGCTCAAGCATCCGCTTCTTTGCCTCATACTTCAATGATTCGTAATTTAACCTGGGTAAAAGTGTCTGTTGCAGCATCAGTTATAATCAGTGCTGCACTTGCATTTAATTATATTTATTTACCTTTGAAAAATGCAAAACCTGTTTTGGAGGTTAAAAATACTTCTGAAAAAAACGCTCAAGCCATTGTCTCCATTATAGATTCTACTTCCGTTAAGAATGAATTACAAAATCAACAAATCAATCAGCTGGAAAGCAACGATAATTTAAGCAGGAATTCAAATAAAACGGAATCCATCCAAAAACAACATAATAAACCGTTAATTGATATTTCAGATCAGAAAAATACAACATCGAATAACAATTCATCCTCAAATTTAGTAAGTAATACTCAGCAAAATCTTCAACAGAACACCCCGGTTACTAATACTCAACCAAACCCTTTAAATAACAAGTTGAACAATCAAAATATTATATCGAATACAGCGATTGTTAAAAAAGACAGCATTCGGCAGCAGCTAAACAATAATAATTATACTTACAACTCAGAACCGTTACAGAATATTGTCCAAACCCAGGATAATACAGTTAAAAATGATATCATTAAAGATTCAGATATTCCCAATATATTCACCCCAAATTATGATGGCTCCAACGATTATTTTGTAATTAGAAATATTGAAAAAAGCAACAGTAATCAACTGGTAATTAAAAATAGAAACGGGAATACAATATATGAGAAAATAAATTATCAAAATGATTGGGATGCCAGCAATGTGCCTGAAGGCGTTTACTTCTTTTTCTTAAAATACAATGCTAACGGCAATAATTTTGGTAAATATGGGAGTATTACGATTAAACGATAAATGATAATATCGCTTGTAAGACAATTTAAATGATTAATTTATAATTATTTATTGTTTTATAAAGAGGTCCTTCTTTACGCAAAATACTCTCAAGTAAATATATTTCCTTTACATTTACTGTTTGAATTTCCTTTGTATTGTATTTGGAGATCAGTTGTTTAAATTTTTCTTTGTCTGTTAATGATTTGATTCTACCCAATGAGAGATGCGGAACAAAGTTTTGCCGGTCTCTTTCAAAATCAATTAATTTTAAATCATTTAGTATCGTTTCAGCAACTGAAGTTAATTTCTGGTTTTCCTTAATACCCAGCCAAACAACTTTTGGTTGGTACGAACTGCCAAATACGCCCAGATTCGAGATTTCAAAACTGAAAGAATGCATCTTAGCAACAAGGTTTTCAAGAAAAAGATTAATCTGATTTATTTTTACTTCTTCGGTTTCTCCAAAAAACTTTAAAGTAAGATGCAGATTATTTAAATCAACCCATTTTATGTTTTCATGAATCAATTCATCGCGTAGATTTTGAAACAATCCATGCAACCTGGTTTCAGGTATAATTTTTATGGCCAGAAAAATTCGTTTCACTAACTAATACCTAAGATTTTAAAGTAAATTCAGCTTCACCTTCTTTAAAGGCTAACCAATTAACAATACGATAAGCAAGATTTTCGGTTAGAATATCAAAATCCAGTTCATATAAGTAATGTGTATCTTTGGTTGAATAATTATCTTCATGTCCTTTTGGCAGGAATTTTTCTTTGTATTCAATATCAACTTTACCCATTTCTTTTGAAATAGAGAGGTATATTACCCTGATTTGTTTAAATCTTAAAATTTCTTTACCAAAAAAATAAAATCTCATTTTATGAGTAGATATTCTTTTGCTAGATGAAAAAACAAATAATTTATTGTCAAAATCAGTATCTTTTAAGCGGGAATCAATCTCAATAAAATCTTTTTTTTTGTCTTGTGAAAAATTGTTGACTTTTTGAATCAATTCATTTAGTCTTGAAATAAATATATCATATTTTTCCCCGTTTTGTTGATAATTAAGGGCAGTTTTTTCTTTTTTTATTTGAATTCTATTCCTAGCTTGTTCTGATAAAGCTTCTTTTTTCTGTTCTTGTTCTTCAATTTCTTCTAACCAGTTTTTCATCAGTGAAAAATTTTTGCAAATTTAGTTTTTTTTGAGTAAAAGTGGTAATAACATGATGATTTTATACTAAAAATAACAAAATAACAGATTTATTTTGAAATCTTATGAGTTTAAATTGCTAAATTGTAATTATTATTATACTTTTGCACGTTCA
>CAIUKU010000275.1 GCA_903899825.1 uncultured Bacteroidales bacterium
AAAAGAAATTTTAAAGCTCTTTTCACAAAGGGCTTTTTTTATTCTATAATTTTTATTAATTTTGATAACTAATTAGTTTTCATACTTCAAAATTCTTAACCCTATGAATTACATACTATTTGACGATGCATCGCGCAATAATTTATTACCCTTGGTTTTTACAAGACCTGTTGCTGATATTCGTGTAGGAATATTAACCATCCGTGAAAAATGGGAAAAATACCTGAATTGTAAAACTTCTTCTTTAACCGAAACGTATTTGAGTGAGAAATTTCCAATCTTAATAAAATCAAATAATTTTTTGATAAACAGTTCAATATTTCCAAACAAGCAAATTATTGACGAAATTCATGCCTTAAAACCCAATCAGTCATTAAGTGCCGGTGATTATGTAATTGCTTACAATATTAATGAAGAAGATTTTGATAACATAGGGGACGATGCATTGGCCAATTATGAAGATATAGTTTCAACATCTCAGCATACTAAATTAAACAATGTCTGGGATATTTTTGGATTAAACGGACAGGAAATAATTTCTGATTTTGAAATACTTACAAAAAACAGAAAATCAGCAGCCATTTCAACTACCAATAAAATTGCAGGTGAACATCAGATTTTCGTAGAAGAAAATGCAAAAATTGAATTTTCAATACTAAATGCCACTGAAGGACCTATATATATTGGCAAAAATGCTGAAATAATGGAAGGTTGCCTGGTAAGAGGACCATTTGCATTGTGTGAAAACGCTATTTTAAAAATGGGGGCTAAAATTTACGGTGGGACTACCATCGGTCCTTATTCAAAAGTTGGTGGTGAAATCAATAATGTTGTTGTATTAGGCTATTCAAACAAGGCTCATGAAGGTTTTCTGGGGAATTCAGTAATTGGAGAATGGTGCAATATCGGAGCTGATACCAATACATCCAATTTAAAAAACACCTATGAAGATGTAAAATTGTGGAATTATCCTTTGCAGACATTCGTAAATACCGGTTTGCAGTTTTGTGGACTTATCATGGGTGACCATTCCAAGTGTGGTATCAATACAATGTTTAATACCGGTACTGTGGTTGGCGTTAATGCCAATGTTTTCGGATCTGGTTTTCAGCGTAATTTTATTCCATCATTTTCATGGGGTGGTGTAAATGGAATATCAACCTATGATATTAAAAAAGCAATCATTGTTGCTGAAAGAGTATACGAAAGGAGAGATTTAGATTTTAACATTACAGAAAAAGAGATTTTAAATCATGTATTTAATCTGACTTACAAAAACAGAATGTTATAAAGTTTTTTAAGCTTTTTAAACATAGATTTGACTATTAAAAATAATATTGATGATGATAAACAGAGATTTTGTTAAATTTGCAAATCTGGTTGATGACGATGCAGAATTTATCCCCTTGCTTTCAATAGAAGACGAGGAAATTATGAATGCAGAAACGATTCCGGATACTTTACCCATCTTACCTCTACGCAATACAGTTTTATTCCCCGGCGTTGTAATTCCTATTACCGTTGGCCGCGATAAATCCATAAAACTTATAAAAGAAGCATACAAAGGCAACAAACTCATTGGTGTGGTTGCGCAAAAAGATAAAGAACAGGAAGATCCACAATTTGAAGATTTACATAAAATCGGTACCCTTGCTCAAATACTAAAAACCTTGCAAATGCCTGATGGTAGCACAACTATCATTATACAAGGTAAAAAACGTTTCGAGTTAGGCATGTTGCTACAATCGGATCCTTATTTTATAGCTGAAGTAAAGCAATTTGGTTCGGCTGAAAAAAACAGCAAAGACAAAAATTTTACTGCACTAATTTCTTCATTAAAAGATTTATCGATTGAAATAATTAAGCTATCTCCCAATATTCCTTCTGATGCTGCTTTTGCAATTCAAAATATTGAAAGCCCACATTTCCTGGTAAATTTTATTTCATCCAATCTGAATACAGATATTACTGAAAAACAAAAATTACTGGAAGTTTCTGATATTAAAGAACGTGCAAATTTCGCCTTGTCTTTTCTAACCAAAGATTTACAGATGCTGGAACTGAAAAACCAGATTCAAAACAAGGCCAAGGTTGACATTGACAAACAACAACGTGAATATTTCCTCAATCAACAGCTAAAAACGATTCAGGAAGAATTGGGCGGAAATCCCGGAGAACAGGAGATCAACGAAATCAAGGCAAAAGCGGAGCAAAAAAAATGGTCGAAAGAAGTTGGAGCCACTTTTGAAAAAGAACTAAAAAAATTACAACGTACCAATCCAAATTCTCCTGATTTTTCTATTCAGATAAATTATCTGAATGTATTAACCGATTTACCCTGGAATGAATATACCGTTGATAATTTTGACCTAAATCGTGCGCAGAACATTCTGGATGAAGATCATTTCGGACTGGAAAAAGTAAAAGAGAGAATTATAGAATACCTGGCAGTTCTAAAACTAAAAGGAGATATGAAATCGCCGATTCTATGTCTGGTTGGTCCTCCGGGTGTCGGGAAAACCTCATTGGGTAAATCTATTGCAAGGGCACTGGATCGTAAATACATCCGCATGTCGCTGGGTGGTTTACGGGATGAATCTGAAATCAGAGGTCATCGCAAAACCTATATTGGTGCTATGCCGGGTCGCATTATACAACAACTAAAAAAAGCCAAGTCGTCAAATCCGGTTTTTGTATTGGATGAAATTGATAAAATACTGGGTATGAATATCAACGGTGATCCATCGGCTGCATTGTTGGAAGTACTGGACCCGGAACAAAACAATGCTTTTTATGATAATTTTCTGGAAGAAACCTTTGATTTGTCAAAAGTGATGTTTATATCTACTGCCAATACACTCAGCACCATCCACCCTGCCTTGCGCGACAGAATGGAAGTAATTGATGTGAGTGGCTATATCATGGAAGAAAAACTGCAAATTGCAAAGCGTCACCTTATTCCAAAACAACTGATGGAACATGGAGTTAAAAAGACACAACTCAAGTTCACGGATACGGTTATTGCGAAAATTATTGATGAGTACACCCGCGAATCAGGGGTTCGTCAGCTTGAAAAAAACATTGCCAAGGTAATCCGTAACCGTGCCCGTTTTATCGCTAATAAAGATGCATACAATAAAACAGTAGCGCTTAATGAAGTTGCAACCATCTTAGGATTGCCAACAGCACAACATGATACTCTATTGAAAAGAAATCATATCGGAGTTGCTACAGGGCTGGCCTGGACAGCCGTAGGCGGAGAAATATTATTCGTTGAAGCCAGTTTAAGTGCAGGTAAAGGAATCCTCACACTTACTGGGAACCTGGGAGATGTAATGAAAGAATCGGCAGCTATTGCTTATGAATACCTTAAATCACATTCTGAGCAATTAAACTTAGAACCCGATATATTTGAAAAATGGAATGTACACATACATGTTCCCGAAGGAGCCACTCCAAAAGACGGACCTTCAGCAGGGATTACCATGTTTACAGCCATAAGTTCTGCTTTTACCAAAAGAGCTATCAACGCTTCCATTGCAATGACCGGTGAAACCACACTGAGAGGTAAAGTATTGCCCGTAGGTGGTATCAGAGAGAAAATATTAGCCGCAAAACGCTCGAAAATAACGGATATTATTTTATCTTCCGAAAACAAAAGAGATATTGAAGAAATCAAAGCAGAATACATTCAGGGCCTCACTTTCCATTATGTGGATGAACTGATAGAAGTGATTGATATTGCTTTTGTTGCTTCAGCTAAACCCAATACCACCAAACAGAAGATGTAAAAACCATTTTTTGAATTTAGTACAGATTCAAAAAGCTGTAAGTATTAGCGGTAAAATTCATATATTTCATAAAATCGGTGAAGCTGATTACCAGTGAAGCAGTATTGATATTGGGATGAAAGCTGATTTTTGTAGCTTTTTGCAAATTTTCATCAATAAATACGATCACTTCATGTTTATCGTCATTGATCAATCCAAAAGGAGAAACTGAACCAGGGGTTAATCCAAGATATTTCATCATTCTTTCATCTGAAGCAAAAGAAATCTTCCCTTGTTTGAGTTTTGCTTCCAGGCTTTTAATATCCAGGTTCTGATAAAATTCCAGTAAAACCAGAAAGTGACGATTTCCTTTGTGGTTGCGGAAAAACAAGTTCTTACAATGCGCTGCTTCTATATCTTTCCAGTAAATAGCAGCTTCCTTAACTGTTGGAACCGGTGGATGTTCATAGTATTCGAATTGAATACCGAGTTTATTTAGTATTTCGTATACCTGTGGCTGACCTCTCATTTAATCAGGAATTAAGTGAAATCGATTTGACAATAAAGCTTAAATTTCATACAGAACAAATTGATGAAAAACGTACAACAATCATTCATCGGAGCATCCACTTTATGAACTTTACAAACTTTATGAACTAAATGAACTATTTCCTAAGCAACAAAACTACGTTTTCAACATGATGGGTATGAGGAAACATATCAACAGGCTGAATTTTCTCTACTTTGTACTGCACGCTCATTAATTCGATATCGCGTGCCTGAGTAGCAGGATTACAGCTGATATAAACTATTTTTTTAGGATTTGCTGTCAGTATTTGCTGTACTACTTTTTCATGCATACCGGCCCTTGGGGGATCCGTGATAATGGTATCAGGTGTACCGTTAACTTTAATAAATTCCTCTGTAAGAACTTTTACCATATCACCGGCATAAAAAAAGGCATTGTTGATGGAGTTATGAACAGCATTGCGGTAAGCATCCTCAATCGCTTCAGGAACATATTCTATTCCCACTACTTTTTGAACACTGCCTGCAATAAAATTAGCGATGGTACCGGTGCCGGTATATAAATCATAAACTACCTCATCAGCTTTTAAATCAGCAAACTCAGCAGCAATTTTATATAAATTATACGCCTGTTCCGAATTGGTCTGGTAAAAAGATTTGGGACCTATGATGAATTGCAGCTCCTGCCCTGTTTTGTATGCCTTCATCTTTTCGATGATATAGGGATTGCCTTTGTAAAGCTGAATATATAGATCTCCTATGGTATCATTCTTTTTGTTGTTTACCACATACATCAGGGAAGTGATTTGGGGAAATTTTTCGTATAAGTTATCCAGCATGCGATGGATTACTTTGGGTCTGTCATCCTTAACAATAAGAATTACCATCACATCACCTGTTGTAGAGGTTCTGATAATGAGGTTGCGTAAAAAGCCTTCCCATTTGCGGGCATCAAAAAATGTAAGTTTGTTGGCAAGTGCAAATTCCTTAATGGCATCACGGATACCATTGGAAGGATCTTTTTGGAGATAACATTTGTCTACATCCAGCACCCTGTCGAACAACTGCGGAATATGAAAACCCAATGCATTCATATTGATGGAATCACGGTCAGTTTCTTCAGTAACTTCGCCATCCAACAACCAGCGTTTGCTTGAGAAAGTATATTCCAGTTTGTTGCGGTAAAAGTATTTATTTTCCGAAGCCAGTATAGGGCTTATGCAGGAAGTATCAATTTTACCAATGCGTTGAAGATTATCTTCGGCTTGTTTTTGCTTGTAATACAATTGTTCTTCGTATTTCATGGCTTGCCATTTACAGCCGCCACAAATACCAAAATGAGAACAAAGTGGAGTCACCCTTTTATCAGAATATTTGTGAATTTTAATGGCTTTGGCTTCGGCAAAAGATTTTTTCTTTTTGATAATGCGTAAATCCACTATATCTCCGGGCACTACAAAAGGAACAAAAATAACCATATCATCCACTTTTGCAATGGCTTTGCCTTCACTTCCGGCATCTGTAATTTCTATATTCTCCAGTATTTCAGGTTCCCTGTATTTTCTATCCATTGTAATTTTATTGTATGATATTGTATCTCTGATTATTTTGCAAAATTACGCTATTTTGCCGAATCGCCAAAACATAAAATTAATGATAAACAAGGTCATGTTTGAGGTAAGAAGTGAAGTGGGTGCTATTATACGAAAATGTTGGAGCAAAAAATGAAACAGAAATAAATTTCTGTTTGAATATTAATCACTGATAGTGATAGTCTTAATTGTGACATCGTTATAAGGTATTCTTTATTTAGTTTTATATTCAATCTATTGATTAATTTCATAAAAAAAACCGAAAAAAAAGCTTTCCACCTAACTAATATTACTTAATTTTGTTAACTAAATAACAATACATTTATACCAATTAAGAAATGAAATTTTCACCTGAAATATGTAGCATCAAAGATCAGAGAATGAAGCCATTCATTGATGCTGATGAAATATGGAACTTTATCAACAATACAAAATCCAGTCCTGAACGTGTAAGAGCAATTATTGCAAAATCATTAAGCAAGCAAAGGCTTACCATGGAAGAAACTGCAGTCCTGATCAATGCCACTGATGCTGAATTAATTGAAGAAATTAAACAGGGTGCCCGCACTTTGAAACAAACCGTTTACGGTAATCGGATTGTATTATTTGCACCTTTGTATGTTGGAAATAAATGTATTAACAATTGCAAATATTGTGGTTTCCGTGCTGAAAACAAAGCGGCCATACGCAAAACCTTATCTGATGAAGAGTTGATTCAGGAAGTTGAGGCTCTGGAAGACAACGGACAAAAAAGACTGATACTTGTTTACGGAGAACATCCTGCATACTCTCCTGAATACATTGCACATACTGTTAATGTTGTTTATGGTGTAAAGAAAGGAAACGGAGAAATCAGAAGAGTAAATATCAATGCAGCACCCCTTGATATAGATGGTTTTAGAACTGTAAAAGATTCCGGAGTAGGTACATACCAGGTATTTCAGGAAACATACAACCCTGAAGCTTATAAAACTTACCATTTAGGTGGTAAAAAAATGGATTTCGAATACCGTTTAACATCATTAGACCGGGCTCAGGAAGCCGGCTTAGACGATGTAGGGATTGGTGCTTTATTTGGTTTGTACGACTGGCGTTTTGAAGTGTTGGGACTGGTTCGCCACACCAATCACTTAGAAGCTTGCTATAATGTGGGTCCTCATACTATTTCTTTTCCAAGAATCCAAAGTGCTTCATCACTTGATATTGATAAAAAATACCTGGTTAGTGATCAGGAATTTGCAAGACTGGTTGCTATCCTTCGTTTAGCAGTTCCTTATACAGGTATGATATTAACAGCCCGCGAGAGTGCAGCCATCAGAGACGAAGTAATCAGCTTTGGTGTTTCACAGATAGACGGAGGCACAAAATTAGAGTTAGGAAGTTATGCTGCTGCAAAAAACGAAACCCAGGACTTGAACAGGGAACAATTCACCATTAATGACAATCGTTCACTCAACGAAATCATTGATGACCTTCTGGAAAAAGATTATTTACCTTCTTTTTGTACTGCTTGCTACCGTTTAGGCAGGACAGGTGAACATTTTATGGAATTTTCGGTGCCGGGTTTTATCAAAAGATATTGTACACCCAATGCTATACTTACATTGGCAGAATATATCAGTGACTATGCTCCCAATGATACCGCTCATAAAGGATGGCTGGTCATTGAAAAAAATATTGAAAAACTGGAAGATGAAAAAAGCAGAACTGAACTCAGAAACAGAATCGAAAAAATAAAGAACGGAGTTAGAGACTTGTATTTTTAATCCAATAATATTATATCATTGGAATTCTCCTGAACAATAGGAACAGGCTATTTGACCATTAAAAAATAAACATATGAAAGAAATGAGAATATTGGGCTTAATGATAACTGACCGAATCAAAGAAGCCGGAAGGACTCAAAAAGTTCTGTCAAAAAATGCAAACATTATTAAATCAAGGTTGGGTTTTCATGAAGTTTCAGAAGATGTTTGCAGCAGAGTTGGTATGGTTTTGCTTCAATTAGGCGGAAACCAGAATGAATGGGAACAACTTGAAAATGAATTACAAACTATCGAAGGGCTGGAGATTCAGCACATGAGTTTTCAATATTAAAAAGCAATCAAGATGAAAAAAATAGTAATTTTAGGTTTACACATTACTGATAGTGTAAAAGATACCGTTAAAATTCAGGATATTTTAACCAAGTTCGGTTGTTCCATCAGAACACGACTTGGATTACATGATATTGAGGAAGATATTAATAATACAAACCGTTTAATTCTCTTAGAATTATACGGAAATGAAGAAGAAATGCAAAAGTTGGAAAAAGAATTGCTAAAAATCGAGGGTTTAGAAGTTCAGAAAATGGTCTTCTAAATTATTTAAATTATTTTTCATTGTTAAACCACAAAATCAGCTTAGTTTTGTGGTTTTCTTTTATACCTTTTTTATAATGCAAAAATTAATATTCATTTTTTTCGTTACATCTATCTGC
>CAIUKU010000276.1 GCA_903899825.1 uncultured Bacteroidales bacterium
GGTGTTGCAGAACTAAGTGTTGGTGCAGTGGGTGTTGAAGCTATTGTCCAGGAACAAATAGTGGACCATGCTGAATTTGAACAACCATAACTGCCTGCTGTTCTGCGTGACTGAACGATTACACTGGTCGTTGCGCCTGTTGTTGTTATTGAAGCTCCGTTTGAATAAGCACTATAGGTACTTCCTCCGTTAATACTATACTGATATTCGTTGGCTGAACCCGTTGAGCCACCTGAGCCTCCTGTTCCTGTTACGGTGCCGGTATTATAACCTGCACAGATTGAAGTTCCGTTTGCTGGTGTTGCTGAACTGAGCGTTGGTGCAGATGGTGTTGAAGCTATTGTCCAGGTACAAATAGTGGTCCATGCTGAATTTGAACAACCGTAGCTGCCAGAAGTTCTGCGTGACTGAACAATTACACTGGTTGTTGCTCCTGTTGTGTTTATAGTTGCTCCGTTTGTGTATGTATTATAGGTTGTTCCTCCATTAATGCTATATTGATATTCATTCGCGGCACTAGTTGAACCACCTGAACCACCGGTACCGGTAACAGTGCCTGAATTAAATCCCGCACAAATCGTTGTTCCGTTTGCTGGTGATGCTGTGCTAAGCGTTGGTGCAGTTGGTGTTGAAGCTATTGTCCAGGTACAAATAGTGGTCCATGCTGAATTTGAACAACCATAACTGCCTGCAGTTCTGCGTGACTGAACTATTACACTGGTCGTTGCGCCTGTAGTTGTTATTGAAGCTCCGTTTGTATAAGCACTATAGGTACTTCCTCCGTTGATACTGTACTGATATTCGTTGGCTGAACCCGTTGAGCCACCTGAGCCTCCAGTTCCGGTAACGGTACCAGTATTAAAACCTGCACAAATCGTAGTTCCGTTTGCCGGAGATGCTGAACTGAGTGTTGGTGCTATTGGTGTTGAACCTATTGGCCAGGTGCAAATAGTTGACCATGCTGAATTTGAACATACACTGCCACCAGTTCTTCTTGACTGTACGATAATACTTGTGGTAGCACCAGTAGTTGTGATTGTAGATCCTTCTGTGTAAGCACTATATGTAGTTCCTCCATTAATACTATACTGATATTCATTGGTTGCACCAGCTGAACCTCCGGATCCTCCAGCTCCTGTGATAGTTCCTGAATTATATGCAGCACAAACAGTTGTTCCGTTTGCCGGAGAGGCAACTCCAAGCGTCGGAGCTATTGGTGTAGAAGATATTGTAATAATACGATCAGAAATCGCAGCACAACTGCCAACAATATTGGTTGTTAACCTTAGCGTAACATTCCCATTATAATTTGCTGCAGGAGTATAAGTAACCGTTGATGGTGTTGCAGTCTGTGCTGTAGAACTTAAAGTCCCACCTCCTGAAATGATAGACCATGCTGCAGAAGAAGCACCTCCACCAAAACTTGCTCCACTCAATGTTATAGCTGAAGGACTGGCTGACTGACAGGCAGAATTTGGGCCTCCCGCAATAGCATAATGAACTGATACTGTTATTGTAATCGGAGAAGTATAAGGTGAATAACAGCTAATTCCACCACTAATTGAGACTGTTCTTCTACGATAACTTGTTGTAGCGGTTAATGCAGGTGGAGAATAAGTTGCCGCTGTTGCACCGCTAATGGTAACATAACTTCCACCGGCATTCGTTTGCCATTCATAAGAGATAGTACCTGAACCGGTTCCGGCAGTAATTGAAGTGAGCATTGCAGGTGTATTTCCACTACAAATTGTCTGAATACTTCCAATGGTTCCTGCTGTCACAACAGGATTTACAGTAACAAAAACTGAATCAGACGAAGCGCAAACCTGTTCAAAACTTAAATCATCCAATGCAAAATCGTTTCCGGATGCAACCGTATTTTGATTAACTAATGATAAAACTGCAGTTGTACTGGATCCCGAATTCCAGTTATAAATAAATTTTTGCCACAGACAGGTTGTACTGGTAACCGTATAAGTAACTCCAATAGGAATTCCATTTACATATAATTGCAGCTGAGAAGGATTTTGAGCAACAACACTTTGTTCCCAATATGTAAACTGATAATCAGTTCCTGATACAACATTTACAGTTTGTGACCATACAATACCAGCTGGTACAGTAGAACCATTAACAACCATTTGTAATCCACTTCCGGAAGTATGATCAACACAAGGAGCATAATTTGGATGCCTCGAAAAAGGATTAGCAATTACATCATAAGTTCCTTCAATCCACAGACCATTAGAAGTTGGTGCTCCCAGACTATAACTACTTGTAAAAGCAGTATTGCCTGACTCAAAATTTCCATTGGTAACAAGATTTATACCACTTAACGCACTACCAGTTACAGTATATGTTCCGCTCATAGTAGTTGTAACATTTCCAAGAACAGGGTTTTGTTCAATAGAGTAATAGCTGTTGGGACCTGCCCAGTATTGATTGGTGGTATTTATCCCTGAACTTGTCAGCGTAATATTTGAATCTCCGCAAAACAAACCTCCTCCGTCAGCTGTTATTGAAGTTAATGGGACTATATATGCTGTAACGGGAGTTCTGGGTGAAGAAACACATCCATTGCTGGTTGCTTCAACGTAATAAGTTGTAGTTGCAGAAATACTCGGTGTAGTAAATAAAGTACCGCTACCTAACGAAGTCCCTCCCGTAGAAGCAGCATACCAGTTAACAGTTCCTGCTGAAGTTGAGGCACTTACTGTAACCACACCTGCACCACATCTGCTACCGGGTGAAGTTCCTGTAATCTCAGCAGAATTAACCAGAAATGCACCGGAAATCGCATTTGTAACTGATCCACATGTTCCTGTCACAATACAATAATAATAAAGTGTTCCTGCAGACGATGCTTGAGGTGTATAGGTATTGGTTTGGGCACCATTCGCATTACCAAGAGAACTTCCTCCGGAAGTACTTGCAGTTGAATTACTATACCATTGGTAACTCAATCCTGGACCACTTGCTGTTACTGAAATCGGCGTAAAGCTTCCTCCAACACATTGGGTCTGAGAAGCTGTTGATTGACTATTAATAATTGTAACCCCAATTGACCAACTACAAATAGTAGTCCATGCAGAATTAGAGCAACCATAACTACCTCCGGTTCTGCGAGCCTGAACAATTACACTGGTTGTAGCTCCTGTAGTTGTAATAGCTGTTCCGTTTGTATAGCTAGTGAAAGAGCTTCCTCCGTTGATACTGTATTGATATTCATTGACTGCTCCACTAGAACCGCCAGAACCACCAGTTCCGGTTACAGTACCTGTATTAAAACCTGCACATATCGTAGAGCCGTTTGCTGGTGTTGATGAACCAAGTGTTGGTGATGTTGGTGTTGTACCTATTGTCCAGGTACATATGGTTGACCAGGATGAATTTGAACAAAGTGTTCCTCCGGTTCTTCGGGATTGAACAATAACACTGGTTGTTGCTCCTGTTGTAGTGATGGTTGTACCGGATGTATAAGTGCTATAGGTGCTTCCTCCGTTGATACTATACTGATATTCATTGGCAGCTCCGCTAGAACCACCGGAACCTCCTGTACCAGTTACGGTTCCGGTATTAAATCCTGGACAGATGACAGATCCATTGGAAGGACTTGCAGTACCTAAGGCAGGAGCAACAGGAGCTGCAACAATAGTCAAGTCTGTATTTGTATTATTTGCAGCTGCTTTTAGGTTTACATTTCCTGTATATGCATAAGTGATAGTATATGGAGTAACCGAAGCAGGTATAGCTGATATATTGAAATTGACAGAAAAACCACCCACACTACCTGAAATTGTTGCATTTTGAGTATTTCCATTGATGGTTATTCCAACTGTTTCACCATTTTCAGGATACACAGGACCGCCAGCACTGACAATTCCGCTTAATGTTACTGTGGATGAGCCATAACAGATACTTTGACTGGCAGTAATACCGGAAAAAGATGGAGTTGGTCTTGTATCGGTAGTAACCGTTACTATACCGGTAGTAGCAGCAAAATAAGTATTATCTTTGTTGGTCGCAGATGAAGTTGTTGATCCCCAGCTTCCGTTGATTTTGTTAAAACCATCCATCGTAAGGCTGTTGGCAGTAATATTGATCCCATTAGCCAGACTTGCAATGACTCCTGTAATACTAAGATTGCCCGTTACTGAAGTCGATGTTACAAGCGATTTTGTGCCTGAACCTGAAAGGCTAAGGTTTTTATATGTTTTAGCCAGAACCGCTTGGTTTCCTGAATAATTATAATCAACAAGAGTAGACGTTCCGGTCAAAGTAAAAGTATTGGTTCCTGCGCCCAGAATAAATGGAGTAGCTCCACCCAGAATAAGGCTAGCATCCTGACTTCCTGTAGCCATTGTAAAGGTTGAATTGTTCTGATTAACATCTTCATTGGTAGATGTAATAGATCCATTCACAGTAAACGTTCCTGAGGATAAATTAAATATAGCATTATTCTGACTATTGTTATTGTCATTGCTATAAAGTAAAAGATTTCCAGAAACTGTAAGTGAAACAATACTAGTTGTAATTGCTGTTGTTCTATCAGAACCAGGAGAAATATTTGTACCGACTGTAAATGAAGCACAGCTAATAGATCCGCTTCCTGAAATGGTATTTGCAAAATTACTTCCTGTTGCACTATTCACAGTAATGGCTCCACTAACAGTTAATACAAAACCAGAATTAACCGTTAAAGTTGCTGCATTTCCAGTAAAAGTAATTGAAGCACATGCAGCATTAGCTGTAACAGTAACTATATCTCCTGCTTCAATATAAACGATATCCCCGGCTACAGGGGCAGAGAAACCTGATCCGCCTCCAGATGTTGATGACCATGTAGCTGTTGAGTTCCAATTGCCGCTTGCAACAGAATATCGATTTGCAGCATTTGTTTTTTCTATCCCAAAAACCAACAATAAAAAAAATAAAACACCACCGATGAAAATTACCGGAGGTACCCTGATTTTATTATTGAAGATGGTCATTATCATAATGAAATATTATTCGTATTATAAAGCTTTTTGAAAAGCATTTATTTTTATTTAAAATCTATTTTAGCTTAATGTTTATATAAATCTAATTGTTGAATCATATTATATTCATTTAAATATTCACCTTATTCATTGATTTTGATATTAGATCTCAAATAATTTACGTATACGATAATTGCAAGTTTTTGTCTGACAATACCTTACGCAATTTGTTAAATTTCAGCCAATTATCATCAGAAAACTTACGAATCATGCAAATATACAACTAATTTAATAAATTTCATACTGTTTATTATAAAAATAATGTTTAGCATCTGTATTTATATCGAAATTTAATCTTTTAAAAAAAAAGAGAAAGGCTTTTCAACCCTTCTCTTTCTAAGAGCAATAATATTTATATTTAGTTATAAGCTACTGTTACATTGAATGTTCCAGAATAGACGGCAGCTGCTTGCCCTGCTGCAACATTTAATGTTCCACCAATGGTAAAACTATCAGCACCTGATCCGTTTAAAGTGCCGGTAAGTCCGTTTGCACCTGCAGAAGCTGTACGGGCCAATAAACTATTTATGGTCATATCCTGAGCAGGAGTTCCATTCGAAACTATAATAGAAGCAGGTAATGTGATAGCATAAGTTGTACTTATTGCTCCACCTACAGTATAAGCTGCATTACTGGCAGTAGGCGTTTGTGCTGAAAGATTCACACCACCGGTTGCATTACGCACACCTAATGTAGAAAGCACACAAGTACCCGGACTTCCTGCTAAAACGGCCATTGTACCAAAATGTAAAGCTGAAGTTTCATTGATAGAGATTGGAGCAACGATTTTAGCACCAGCCGTTGTATTTTCTGTTGCCTGAGCCATTAGCTTTGAAGTAAAAGCAGTCATTAAAATTATTGAGAAAATTAAAATTGATTTTTTCATTTGTCAGGTGATTTTATATTAAATTTTTTTATACTATTTTAAATTTACAATACTATTATATACAATATATGTGCCA
>CAIUKU010000277.1 GCA_903899825.1 uncultured Bacteroidales bacterium
CATAATGATATAGATCTAATAATCATGGATATAATGATGCCTGAGATGGATGGTTATGAGGCAACCAGACAAATCAGACAATTTAATAAAGATGTTATTATAATTGCTCAAACTGCTTTTTCACTTTCTGAGGAAAAAGAAAAAGCAATTCTTTCAGGTTGTAATGATTATATTCCTAAACCTATTAATATTAACTTATTAAGAAGTATTATTCAAAAACATTTCAAAGTTCAGGGTAAAGAAAAATAACAGCTTTATGAAGAAACAAAACATGCCAGATACCAAAACAGAACCAATCATTCATAAGAATGATAAAAATCTTACTCAAAACGAAGTATGGTATACTTCTTTATTCCAATACAATCATTCTATTATGCTATTAATTGATCCTGAAACAGGCGAGATTAAAGATGCTAATATTGCTGCTTGCAAATACTATGGGTGGCCTCATACCGAATTGTGTAAAAAAAATATGTTTGAAATAAATACGCTATCGGTTGATGAAGTGAAAAAGAAAATGCAGATAGCAAAGAAAGGAAATCACAATCATTTCAACTTTATTCATCGGTTGGCAAATGGAGAAATCAGAGATGTTGAAGTTTATTCTGGCCCGATAAAGTATGGAATATCAACACTTTTGTATTCAATTGTTTATGATATTACTGAACGTAAACATGCCGAAAGTGAATTGAACGATAAAACAACACTTCTGTCTAACCTTATCGTTAATCTACACGAAGGTATTTTGTTAGAAAATTCAAAGAGACAAATAGTTTTGACCAACCAGTTATTTTGTGATATGTTTGGTATTGCTTCTCATCCGGATCAACTTATTGGAGCTGACTGTTCAGTTTCTGCTGAACAAAGTAAAGGTTTTTTTAAAAACCCTAAAAAATTTATAGCTGATATTAAAATAATACTCGCAAATAAAAAACCTGTTTTTAATGACCAGTTAGAATTAATAGACGGAAGGTATTTTGAAAGAGATTATATTCCAACTTTTATCAAAAATAAATACAATGGACATTTATGGAAATACAGAGATATAACAGAACGCATACAATCAAGACTTAGGCTTGAAAAAAGTGAGGAACGATTCAGTCAGGTTGTTGATCAAAGTCAGGAAGTAGTATGGGAAATTGATAATGAAGGCTTATTTACTTATGTTAGTCCTTTATCAAAACAAGTCTATGGTTATTCAACAGAAGAAATGATTGGAAAATTACATTTTTATGATCTTTATCCAAAAGGGTCAAAATATAAACTTAAAGAATCGATTTTTAAAAAATTTAAGGCCAAAGAAATTATTCATAATTCTATCAGTACTTGTATCAGATCTGATGGACGTGAAATCATAATTCAAACCAATGGCATCCCGATACTAAATGAAAAAAATATTTTATCAGGATATAGAGGGCTGGATGCAGATATAACCGAACGTATTGAAGCTGAAACGGAAATCAGAAATTTAAATTTCAATCTTGAAAAAAGAATAGAACAAAGGACCTCCCAACTTGCAGAAACAAATGCTAATCTTATAAAAGAAATTGAAGACAGAAAAAGATTAGATGCTGCTTTATTTGATAGTGAAAAAAATTATCGATATATATTTGAAAATGCCCAGGAAGGAATATTTCAAACAACTGTAAGTGGAAATTATATTTCAGTAAATAAGACCCTGGCTAAAATGTACGGTTTTGATTCTCCCGAAGAATTAATTAATAGCCGAAAAGATATCTCTAAAGAAGCTTATTTTGATTCAAAAGAACGGGAAAAGTTTCTGAAATTAATGGAAGAACAGGGCTTTGTAAAAGGATATGAATATGAAGTTAAACATAAAGACGGGCATAAGATTTGGTTTTATGAGGATGCTCAGGCGATAAAAGATGAAAATGGAAATATAAAGTATTTTGAAGGTTTTGTTGTAGATATTACAGCTCGAAAAATGGCTGAAGAAGCTTTGCTGGCTAGTGAAGAAAGTTATAGAACGGTGGTTGAAAATGTCAAAGAAGTTATTTTTCAAACAGATGTGAATGGCTTATGGGTATTTTTAAATAATGCATGGAAAGAAATAACTGGTTTTAGTGTTGAAGATTCTTTGGGTAAACTGTTTGTTGATTACGTTCATCCTGATGACAGACAGCGAAATATGGAATTATTTGAACCATTGATTAACCGACAAAAAGATTATTGTCGTCATCAGATTCGTTATTTGACAAAAGATGGTGGTTTTCGATGGCTTGAGGTATTTGCACGTTTAGGTTTAAATGAAAAAGATGAGATTTCAGGAACCTACGGAACATTGCAGGATATTACCGAACGCAAACAAGTAGAAGAAGCACTTCATGAAAGTGAACGCCTTCAAAGATCTCTTCTTGAAAATATAGCCGTTGGGATAATCATTATCGATCCTGAAACACGAATCATAGAAAGAGTGAATACTTTTGCTTCAATATTAATGGGGACAAGCCAGGAAAATATTGTAGGACGTAGATGTCACCAGTTTATTTGCCCAGCGGAAGAAAATTCATGTCCGGTTTGTGATAAAGGTTTGAACGTAGATAATTCAGAAAGAATTTTAATCAGAGCTGACAAAACACAATTACATATTTTAAAAACGGTTAAACGTATTTATATCGCAGATAAGGAGAAATTAGTTGAAAGTTTTGTGGATATTACTTTTCAAAAAGAAACAGAAGAAGCATTACAACAAAGTAGTCAAAAATGGGAAGCTATAATATCTGCTTCCCCAGATGGAATTGGAATGGCATCTTTAGATGGGAAACTTCAATTGTTATCAGAAAAATTAGCTCTCATGTATGGTTTTTCTATTGAAGAAAAAGATGCATACTTATCTAAAAACATATACGACTTTATTGATCCCTCTGATCATGATATGCTAAATAAAAATTTACAACAACTAATTTCAGGTAAAAACACTCAAAAAATAACTGAATATAAGGCTATTAAAAAAGACAACAGTCATTTTTTTGTAGATGTAAACTCTACGGTTTTATTAGATTCTAATGGAAAGCCTTCAAGTATATTGTTTATAGAACGTGATATAACTGAACGTAAAAAAGCGGAGGAAGCCTTAAAGCAAATAACTACAAGGCTTGAATTGGCAACTCGCGCTGGTGGTGTTGGGGTATGGGATTATGATATTATAAATGATGTTTTCATATGGGATGACCAAATGTTTAGTCTTTATGATATTAAAGAAAAAGAAAGTGCTGATGCTTATGAAGTATGGCAAAAAGGTGTTCATCCTGAAGATGTTAACAGAGGAAATGAAGAAGTTCAAATGGCAATTCGTGGAGAAAAAGAGTTTGATACTGAATTCAGGGTTATTTGGAAAGATGGTTCAATTCACAATATCAAAGCCCTGGCTACTGTTTTAAGAGATAAACACGGGAAACCAGTACGAATGATAGGAACTAATTGGGATATCACTCAACAAAAACAAACAGAAGAAGTTCTTATTCAACAAACACTTATGCAAAAAATGTTGATGAATATGGCATCACTTTACATAAATATTCCTATAGAAAAAGTAAATGAAACTATCAACGAATCATTGAAGGAAATGGGTTTATTTGTTTCAGCAGACAGGACATATATCTTTAATTATGATTTTAATACGCAAACAACATCAAATGAATATGAATGGTGTAATACCGGCATACTCCCTCAAATTGATTTTCTTCAGAATATTCCACTGGATTTAATTCAGGATTGGTTAAAGTTTCATCTTAAAGGAGAGGTCCTTTATATTGAGGATGTTTCTGCATTGCCAGATGGAAGTTTGAAAAAGATATTAGAACCTCAGGGTATTATAAGTTTACTTACTATTCCAATGATATCAGGCAATGAATGTATTGGTTTTGTTGGTTTCGATTCTCTAAAAAGTACTCATAAGTTTACTGAAAAGGAAATTACCTTACTTCAACTTTTTTCGCATTTATTAGTAAATGTGAAAAATAAAATAAAAACAGAAACAGAGCTTCTCGAAACCAATAAAAATCTTGAGAAAGCTAATATTATCGCAATTGAAATGGCAAATCAAGCCGAAATGGCAAATAAATCAAAAAGTATTTTTCTGGCTAATATGTCGCATGAGATCAGAACACCTTTGAATGCCATTATCGGATTTTCTCAGTTGATGAATCGTGATCCAGTTTTAACAGAAACTCAAAAAGATTATAATAATTCGATTATTCGTGCCAGTGAACATCTATTAACCCTTATCAATGATATTCTGGAATTATCAAAGGTTGAAGCTGGTAGAGTGGAATTAAATCCAAACAATATTAATTTATATACTTTTTTGGATGACATACAATTGATTTTTAAAGAAAGAATACAATCAAAAAACCTGCAGTTTATCTTTGAAACTTCAAAAAATCTTCCTCAATATATAATAGTTGATGAAAATAAATTAAGACAGATTTTTATTAACTTAATTGGAAATGCTGTTAAATTTACAGATGATGGCGGAATTGCAATTAGAATAGGGATCAGAAAAGCTGATAATACTACAAATTATCTTATTGTTGAAATTCAAGATTCAGGGCCTGGCATTCCTGAAGATGAAATTGATAAACTTTTCAAACATTTTGTACAAACTACTTCCGGCATTAAAAAAGGAAGCGGAACTGGATTAGGTCTTGCTTTAAGTAAGGAATTAATATTGCTAATGGGTGGAGATATAAAAGTTACCAGCGAAGTGGGTAAAGGATCAATTTTTGCTTTTTCTGTAAAAATTAAAAAAGGTAAGTTTAAAATTAATGAGGTTATTAGTAAGAATCGTATAATTTGCATAGAAAATGCTGTAAAAACATATCGAATTCTGGTAGTTGACGATAAAGATGAAAATTTAAAAGTTGTTGTTAATTTGCTTAAAATAATAGGATTTGAGACAATCGAAGCTGTAAATGGGCTGGATGCTATTGAAAAATTTAACGAATATTCACCAGATCTGATTTTAATGGATCTAAGAATGCCTATAATGAATGGTTATGAAGCAACAAAAAAAATTAAATCAACTGAAAAGGGAGA
>CAIUKU010000278.1 GCA_903899825.1 uncultured Bacteroidales bacterium
ATATTATTGAACTTTCGAAATCGGAAGGTGTAAGAATGGATGATGAATGGTTTGATATAGCCCCGCTTGAACATTTTTGGATACAGTGGCGTTTTCAGGCATTCATTCATAACAAAGCTCTCAGTAATTTATCAGATAAAAGACTGTTTGAAATTGGTTGTGGGCACGGAATGGTAATGAAACAATTTGAAACACTTCATAATATCGTTGTCGATGGTTGTGATCTGAATCCTAATGCTTTAAAACTAATTGAAAAAGGGAAAGGTGATATTTACTTATTGAATATATATGATGAACCTCCACAATTACTTCAAAAATATGACGGGATACTTTTAATGGATGTGCTCGAACATATTGAAAACGATAATGAATTTTTACAAACAAGCTGTAAATATCTTCAAAATGAAGGACTTGTTATTATAAATGTACCTGCTTTAAATTTGCTCTTTAGTAAATATGACAGAAAAATGGGACATATTAGAAGGTATAATAAAAAAATCATGCGTAAACTACTCAAAGACAATAATATTGAAGTGCTCGGCATGGAATATTGGGGATTTTCATTATTGCCTGTAGTTTTAATCCGTAAATTTTTTTTACTATTTATTAATGAGGAGAATATAGTCGATACAGGTTTTAAATTGCCAGGAAAATTCACGAATTTTGTTTTTAAAATATTAATGAGAATTGAAATCTTTTTGTGCAAAAAACCTCTTATTGGTGCATCTTTGATTGCAATTGGAAAGTATAATGTTAAAAACCAGAATATTTAAAATAATTTCATTTTTGTTGAAATGAATAGCTTTATCAAAAAAACCATTACAATTTTTAAGTCTAATGAAGTCCTTATAAATTTTATATTTATTTTGGGTTATCCTTTAATTCTTATTACCTATGGAATGGACTATACTGATGGTCCCTGGAATATGAGAATGGCTCAATCCCCTGAAAGTTTAATGCCTTATTGGCTGACGGCAACAATTAGCCTTCTTTGGGCAAATATTTTCGGTGACAGTATATTATCTTTTAGATTATTAGGCTATATATCTAAAGAGGTTATTATATTGATATTTTATTTTGCTTTTTTTTATAATAAAAACCTACTTCAGTTTTCAAGATATGCTTTTGTATCCATTGTTGTTTTAAGTTTACCTAATTCCGGTAATTTCCAATATGATCTTGCAACTTTATTATGTGTTTCAATCCTATTAGTTTGTTTACTGAAATTTACCATAACTGAGAATTTTTTTTACATCATCCTATGTGGATTTATAAGCACAATGGCAATGCTGGCGCGTTTCCCAAATATTGTTATTATTCCAGCTACTTTTGTTTTATTGGCGATCTATTCATTTATTAGACATTCAAATACAATACCATCTTCTAAAAAAAGATGGCTGATATTATGCAAATTATGGCTAGTTTATGGGTCAGCCTGTTTGTTAACAATGGCTTTATTTTCAATATTTGTTTCTCCTTATACATATTTTAATTCTGTTTTCGAAAACCTTTCTACTTTGGCAAATACAGAAAGATATCATTCAGTTCAATCTCTGATAAACAGTTATTTTAGAGATATATATGCAATTTCGAAATATGTCATTTTATTTTATTTAATGAGTATTGCCTATAATTATTTTGTAAATAATCTTAAAATAAATAAATGGCTGATAAGTATTTTGGTTTTTATAGTCTATTTTTATTTTCTTTCTATCAGCAACACAGGGTTTTTTATTTGGCGAAGGTTACATATTACGGCTTTTACTTTTTTTCTTATTTTGGTTTTACTCTTTGATTCTTATAAAAAAAGAAAATATTTACATTTATTCATAATTCTTTCTATTGTAGCTCTTCTGTTTATCCCTTCATTTGGATCTAATACAGGTATTTAAATATCGATATCTTTTGCCAAATTTTCATCTATATTTTTATTATAAAGGTTTATAAGAATAAAAAAATAAAGCGTTCAAACTCATTATA
>CAIUKU010000279.1 GCA_903899825.1 uncultured Bacteroidales bacterium
ATTAAGCAGATTTTTATATATTTGCCACCCAAATTGGAATTTAATAATTAATCAATTAATATAACATGAAGGTTTACCAGACAAACGAGATCAAAAATATTGCCCTGGTTGGCGGTGCTAAATCAGGGAAAACCACGATTGCTGAAGCAATGTTGTTCGAGGGTGGTTTAATTAAAAGACGTGGAACAACTGACGATAAAAATACGGTTTCTGATTACAGGGCAATAGAACTGGAACGTCAAAACTCTATTTCATCTACTTTATTATATATTGAGCACAACGGATATAAAATTAATATTATTGACGCCCCCGGTTTCGATGATTTTATAGGTGAAGTGGTTGCTGCATTAAAAGTAGCTGATACTGCTGTTATGGTTATTAATGCACAAACTGGTATTGATGTTGGAACTGATTTGTCATGGCGTTACGCTTCTCAAAACGGAACATCTGTTATTTTTGCCATCAACCATTTAGAACATGAAAATTCCAATTTCGACGAAATCATCCGTCAACTAAAACAAACCTATGGAAACAGCGTAACAATCTGTCAATATCCTGTAAATTCAGGATTAGGATTTAATGCTGTTATTGATTTACTGAAAATGAAAATGCTTAAATTCCCTGAAAACGGGGGAACACCTGAAGTATTGGACATTCCTGAAGCTGAAAAAGCCAAAGCAGAAGAATTGCAGGGTATTTTGATTGAAAATGCTGCTGAAGCTGATGAATCGCTTATGGAAATATTCTTCGAAGAAGGAACTCTAACTGAAGATCAATTGAAAAAAGGTCTAAAAGCAGGTATTACTAACAGAGGAATGTACCCTGTAATGTGTGTTGCAGGGAAACACAATATGGGTGTTCAGCGTTTATTGGAATTTATTACTGACAATGCACCTTGTCCCAATGAATTAAAAAATGCGAAAACAGTTGAAGGTAAAGTATTAGAGTACAAAACTACCAATCCTGCTTCTGTTTTTATATTTAAAACCGGTATTGAAGAACATTTAGGTGAAATTTCATTTTTTAAAATATACTCCGGTGAAATAACTGAAGGTATGGATATGGTGAACGCTACCAATGGTTCCAAGGAAAGAATTTCACAAATTTTCTCAATCGCAGGTAAAAACCGCGAAAAATTAACCAAAGCTGTTGCAGGTGACATTGTAGCAACCATTAAATTAAAAAGTTGCTTTACCAATGATACGTTGAATGCCGGTAAAAATTCTGAAGATGTTATAGTACCTATAGTATTCCCTGAACCAAAATTCAGAACTGCTATAAAAGCTAAAAATCAGGCAGATGACGAAAAATTAGGCGCTGTATTGAATGAAATGCATAAAGTGGATCAAACCATTTTAATTGAATATTCCAAAGAATTAAAACAGATTATTTTAAGCGGACAAGGAGAATTACATCTGAACATTGCAAAATGGATGCTTGAAACTTTACATAAAATTGAAATTGAATTCATAGCACCAAAAATTCCTTATCGTGAAACCATTACTAAATCTGCAAAAACAACCTACCGTCATAAAAAACAATCAGGTGGTGCAGGTCAGTTTGGTGAAGTTCACATCATGATTCAACCTTATACTGAAGGAATGGCGAATCAGACTGAATTTCCAATCCGCGCAACCACTGAAGAAAAATTAAACTGGGGTGGTAAATTGATTTTCAACAACTGTATAGTTGGCGGAGCCATTGATGCTCGTTTTCTTCCTGCTATCTTAAAAGGTATTATGGAAAAAATGGAAGAAGGTCCTTTAACCGGTTCTTATGCCCGTGATATCGTTGTGAATGTTTATGATGGTAAAATGCACCCTGTTGATTCCAATGAGCTTTCATTTAAATTGGCAGGACGCCAGGCATTCAGAGAAGCTTTTAAATTAGCAGGACCAAAAATTCTGGAACCTATTTATGACGTTGAGGTGATTGTACCTTCAGACAGAATGGGTGATGTAATGACAGACTTACAAGGAAGAAGAGCCGTAGTTATGGGCATGGACAGTGAAGGAAACTATCAGATTATTAAAGCAAAAGTTCCTTTGGCTGAAATGAACAAATATTCTACTTCCTTGAGTTCTTTAACCAGTGGAAGAGCAACTTATTCATTGAAGTATGCCGATTACCAACAGGTTCCTTCAGATGTTCAGACAGCTTTACTCAAAGCATACGAAGAACAGGAAAAAGACGAAGATTAATCTTTTTTTTAATATACAAAAAACGCCGGCAGAACCGGCGTTTTTTTTTGAATTTTATATATGTGATTAACATAAGACTATTAATTCAAATTATTCTGGCTTGATAAAAAGTAAATTTGTTTTCTCAACATAACTCAAAATTTCATCTTTACCTAAACTTGATTTTGAAGAACTAAAAATCATTAACGGTAACTCTTCCCATTGTTTTAACAATTCATTCTTATAAACGCTCACACTGTGACCAAGCTGATTGGGTGTAATTTTGTCGGTTTTTGTAAAAACTATAACAAAAGGCAATTGCATAGTTCCCATCCATTCAATAAAAGCTATGTCTTTTTTTTGGGGTTCAATCCTGGAATCAACCAAAACAAAAGTAGTCATCAGATTTTCACGGGTCTCAATATAATCTTCTATCATTCGTTGCCAGTTAGATCTGTCTTTTTTTGAAGACCGGGCATAACCATAACCAGGTAAATCAACAATATACCAGGTTTTATTGATTAAAAAATGATTGATAAGTTTTGTTTTTCCGGGTGTAGATGAGGTTTTTGCAAGACTGTTATTAGCCGTTAGCATATTGATAAGTGATGACTTACCAACATTGGACCGGCCTATAAACGCGTATTCAGGTAAATCAGGTTTTGGACATTTATAAATATTCTGATTGCTGATTACAAAAATTGCTTCTTTGATCAGCATTTTAATTATTTTTTTGGTATGTAGCTATGTGACGGTGTTTTTTTATATCGTATATATCGTTAATTGTAACTAATATTCCTGTTTCCTCAACTTCACCAAAATGATGATTGATAGCAGTACCAAAGGTTTTCATGGTTGAAGATAGATTCATATAAGCATTCACCAAAGGTGGAATTGCTTCATTAAATCTTCTGACATTCTTCATAAGAATACGATAATCTTCATCATAATTTTTAGTATAAAAAGTATTATTCAGCTCTTCTATATCTGTAACAATATTAAGGCTTAGTGCTTCATGAGGATACACAAGGTTTTCAGGGTCAGGGAAATATTTTTTTAAGAAGAAAAGGATCATATCTCTGGCAGTAATATTGAAACGGGGATACATGGTAATTTTTCCGAAAAAATATTTCATATCAGGATATTCCAGTGTAATTGCACCTAAACCGTCCCAAAGGTTATCCAGAGAAAAAAGACCTTTACGGATATTATAAGTAGGCTGATATTTAGGTTGCACCCATGATCTTCCTAATTCAATGGTATAGGGTAAATATTCAAGCGTAAACTGCTCTGAAAAATGAAAAAGTTCAGCTGTTGCGCTAAAAGGATGACCGTGATGGTCAAATTTTATTTTATCGCCGTTTATAAAACGGTAACCACCGATAATTTCCTGATCTTCTGGACTCCATACCAATAATTGTTGATAGGGAACATCTGCTGTATCATACTCATCAATATCAACTTCTTTCCCAGTACCTCCTCCTGCATCTCTGAAACTTACTTCGCGTAAACGACCGATTTCGAGCATAATATTCGGAGAATTATGATGGGTAACAATATAAATTTCCTTATTCCCGTTATTGGTTTTTCTCAAAAATTTATCTTCCGTCAATTCCTTTTTTATCAGACTCTTTTCAATAGCTGGTATTATATTCTTCATAGTAACATATTATTTCTTATTCACAAAGCTGATTTATATATTAAAACCTTTATCTGGATTATTTTCAAGAGAATAAACAAAATCTTTAACTTTTTCTGCCCATTGCTGGTCAGTAAATTTCTTGTCAAAGATAAGGTATGAAATTGGTTTTCCCAAAATAATATTAATCGTTTTGCTTTTCTGTTTATACATCTCATCTACGAGATAAAGCATTTCGATATTAGCTTTTAATCCTATTTTTTTTCGGAAGTTAGCAAGATTATAAAAAAAGTTTGAATTAACACCATCAATATAAACCGGAATAATATCTCTTTGATATTGTTTAGCTTTTGTAATAAATGTTTTTTTCCATTCCAGGTCTTTGATAATCCCTCCTTTTTGCTTTCGTGAAACCAATCCTGCAGGAAAAAATAACATCATAGCACTTGATTTGAAAGCCTGTTCTAATATTTGAATGTTTTCGGTATTTTTACCATGTTTATTGATGGGTACAAAAATTGGTTTTAATTGCTGAAGATTCATCAAAAGGTCGTTCACAGGAAAAAGAATATCCTCTCTACGTTCACCAATTCTGCTGATGAGTGCAAGCCCATCTAAACCACCCAAAGGATGATTGGATGCAAGGATATACCTGCCGTCAGCAGCTATATTTTCCAGTCCTTTTACTTTAATGATTGCCCCAAAATCTTCTAAGATAGCCGTTGCAAATGCAGGACCGATTTTATCACGGTTTCTGAAAATAGCTGCATTTAACTCATCAACATGAATCACTTTTTTTAGATAATTCATTATAAAACGGGGAATAAACTTAAGGATAGCAGGATTTTTACCACCTATAATCCGCTCTAAATCAATGAATTTATCTGATGATGAATGATTTGAATTCTCCAATTTTCTTACGCTTAATAGTTAAATCAGCTACAAAGTTACGATAAACAGAGCAAAAAACCATATTTATTATTAATTCTAAGTTAAATATATTGAATATTATTTCATGTAATTATTTTTATTATTTATTAATCACATAGCCTTCCCCGTCTCGCCTTAGGCGAGAAGGGGAATACGCTATAATAAAATTCTCAGTTTGTTTGAATTTTATTCTTATGACTATTTCATATTACTTTTTCTGTATTACGCTTATGAATACAGATATTATAAAATTATTCATAAAAACAGCATTCATATGTTAAAAATCTTTTCAAAATTAAGCATACTGTAAAATTCCACTTTACTTTTTTCAATTTTATCCAAAGTTATGAACAATTTTTATTTTTTTTATTTTTTTATTTTTTAGTAAAAAAATGAAATAAACATGTTTCAAAGCTAATATTTTGTTATTAAAATAAAATATTAATATCTCATTTACTGCTCTTTAGCATAAATAAAAATCAATTGTAACCTTTTGATAAAGCAGGCGTATAAAAAATTACAAATGGGATTATTTGGATTTATATGGAAAATTTATTAACAAAAAGGGATTATATTGTTTTTTAATGTAAATTTACATCCTCAAATATCAAATTAGAAAATGCTGAAAGTCATAGGTAAAGATTATTGCACAGTGGACTCAAATGGGAGGTTTAAATTTCCTTCCAGTTTGAAGAAACAGCTTATCAGTGTGATTGATAATGGTTTCGTTATGCGCGAAAGCATCTATGGTGACTATCTGGAGCTTTATCCGATGGATGTTTGGGAAGCTGAAATTGAAAAAATAAGAAAACGACTTAATCCATATAATCCTAAAGATATCATTTTGATCCGTAAACTATCGGAAGGGAATAAAGTAGAACTGGATAACAACGACAGGCTGCTTATACCCGGAGATCAGAAAAAGGCCAAGAGTATTAACAAAGACATCATTCTGGTATCCAGAATAAATATCTTTGAAATTTGGGATGTTGAAAAATACAATGAAATTAATAACTCAACAATGGATTATGTTGCATATGCTAATGAAAGAATAGGACAGTTCGAAAACGAATAAATAGCAAACAATGTATCATAACCCGGTTTTGTTAATTGAAAGTATAGAAGGCTTATCAATAAAACCTGAAGGAACTTATGTTGATGTAACTTTTGGTGGCGGAGGTCATTCAAGGGAAATCATGAAACATCTTGATGAAAGCGGAAAACTCTATGCTTTTGATCAGGATGATGATGCATTGGCTAATACCATTGATGATGAAAGATTTATACTTATCAACAACAATTTTAAATTCCTTAAGAATTTCCTGAAATTATATGCAGCTACTCCGGTAGATGGAATTCTGGCTGATTTAGGCATTTCATCTCATCAGATTGATATTCCAGAGAGAGGTTTTTCTACCCGCCATAAAGGTGAACTCGACTTACGAATGAACCGAAATCAGGGCAAATCGGCAAAAGATGTCATTAATAATTATTCAGAAGAAGAGTTAAAAATGGTTTTTCAGGAATACGGAGAAATCCCGAATTCATGGAAACTGGCCAGAACCATTGTTGAACATCGCAAAACTCAGGAGATAACAGATACTGAACAATTTATTGAGGCAATCAAATCTTGTATTCCAAAGAAAATTGAAAATAAATACCTTGCCATGCTATTTCAGGCAGTTAGAATTGAGGTGAACGAAGAACTGGATGTACTGAAAGAATTATTAATACAAAGTACCGAATGCCTGAAACCTGGTGGACGACTGGTTGTCATTTCATACCACTCTCTGGAAGACAGATTGGTTAAAAATTATATGAAATCCGGAAATTTTAAAGGTGAAATTGAGAAAGACTTTTATGGAAATACATTTCCTCCCTATACATTAATAAGCAGAAAACCAATATGTCCGGGAGAGGAAGAGCTTTTGAGAAATAATCGTTCGAGAAGTGCAAAATTAAGAATCGCTGAAAAAATTTGATATGAGTAAAAACGTAATCAAAGAACCAACAATAGAAAAAGCTAAACCAAAGAAAAAATTTAAGCTGAAATTAAAGATCCCTACGCCAAAAAACACGACGATAGGTAATGCTTTTAATGATGTGCTTGAGGGTACTTTTCTAACAAGTAAAGGAGTACAAAAACTTCTTCCCTTGGGACTGCTAATTACGCTTTTAATGTTGGCTTACATAGCAAATAATTATTGGTCCATAAAGAGCTACAGGGAAATGTATAGTTTGAAAAGAGAGTTGAAAGAACTTAGATTTGAACATATTACAACAAAATCGGATTTTATGTATATCAGCAAACAATCAGAAGTTGCCCGCAAACTCGATTCATTGGGAATTAAAGAATCAACCGTTCCACCACAAAAGTTTTTTTATAAAAGCAATTAAATGAAGTTTTTACAAAAATGAAAGACGAAAACAAAGACATAGTGTGGAGAATCAGGATCATCTATATAGGTGTTCTCATTTTTGCGCTTATTATTATTTACAAAGTGATCAATATTCAGTTTGTAGAAGGTGATATGTGGCGAAAACGAGCCGAAAATCTAACATTGCGTTACGAAAGCGTTGAAGCCATCAGAGGCAATATTATTTCATCCGATTCAAACTTACTGGCAACTTCTATCCCAATTTTTGATGTAAAAATAGATTTACACAACTCAGTTATTCATAGTGATACTTTCAAAATTTATATAAATACATTAGCTGATAGCCTTTCCGCTCTCTTCCCTGATAAAAGCAAAGAAAATTTTAAAAATCAATTGCTAAATGGCAGGAAAAAAGAAGATAGAGATTTTTTGTTGCGTAGAGATATTGATTATACACAACTTAAAAGGATGAGAACTTTCCCGATTCTTAAAAAAGGGAAATACAAAGGAGGTTTTATAGTAGAAGAAAAAGATTATCGTAAAATGCCTTTTAAAGAATTAGGTAGCAGAACGATAGGATATAAAAAAATTAAAGAAAATTTGTATGTCGGGCTCGAAGGTGCTTACAGCAAAGAACTGGAAGGTGTCAGCGGGAAAAGACTCATGCGTAAAATTGCCAATGGAATCTGGCGACCTGTTGAACGCGACAATCAGATAGATCCAGAAAATGGAAAAGACATTGTAACTTCCATTGATATTAATATCCAGGATGTTGCCGAACATGCGCTTAGAAAGTGCCTCGATTCAAATGAAGCTGATCATGGATGTGCTGTATTAATGGAAGTCAGCACAGGATATGTTAAAGCAATTGCTAATTTAAAAAGGCATAAAGACGGGACATACGGTGAAGATATCAATTTCGCAATTTGGGAAAGTGCTGAACCTGGTTCAACTTTTAAGCTGGCATCTTTGATTGCAGTTTTAGAAGATGGCAAATACGACACCAATGAGATGGTAAATTCAGGAAAATGTACTTATGCCGACAGAACAATGGAAGATTCACATGAACAGGGTTATGGGAAAATAAGTTTTGCCAGAGCTTTCGAGGTGTCTTCCAATGTAGGAATTTCAGAAATGGTATATAAAGCATTCAGGGATAAACCTCAGGAATACATAGATCATTTGTATGATATGTCAATCAACAAACCATTAGGCATTGAATTAAAAGGAGAAGGTCTTCCGTTTATAAAAAACACAAAAAATTCAACCTGGTCAAGAACTTCTTTGCCGTGGATGTCTATTGGTTATGAACTGCAATTAACCCCATTACAAACGCTTGCATTATACAATGCTGTTGCAAATAATGGTAAAATGGTAAGACCATTGTTTGTAAAAGAAATTCTTCAGACCGGAAAATTAATTGAAAAAAAGGAAGCAGTTGTAATTAATAAATCTATTTGTTCTGAAAAAACAATAGCCAAAGTTCAGCATATACTCGAAGGTGTTGTTGAACATGGAACTGCAAAACATTTATTAAATACTGTTTATAAGATTGCCGGAAAAACAGGAACAGCAAAAATAGGTTATGGAAAAGATAAGGATAGTAAGGTTTACAGGGCTTCTTTTGTAGGATATTTTCCAGCTGACAAACCCAAATATTCCTGTATTGTAGTTGTGAATAACCCAACCAAAGGGCAATACTATGGAGGAGCCATAGCAGCTCCTGTTTTTAAAGAAATTGCTGATAAAGTTTATGCAACTCAACTTGATATTCATCAGGAAGATAAAAGAGTTGATAATAAGATTGCAATTCCTTTTGTAACATCAGGAAATCAACAGGAATTATTTACCATTTACTCTACACTTAATTTACCTTTTACCACAAATAATGCTAAAGCAGAATACATTATCAGTGAACAGAAGGACAGTCTGCAAAAATATACCAGCAGGAATCTTGTAAGCAATCTAGTACCTGATGTAAATGGAATGGGTGTTAAAGATGCTGTTTATCTGTTGGAAAAAACCGGTTTAAAAGTTAACATTATTGGTAAAGGAAAAATAATATCCCAATCTCTACTCCCTGGTTCACAAATAGTAAAAGGCCAGCTTATCAATTTAACATTAAACAATCCTGCTTATAATTTTAAAAATTTGCTGACTTCAAAAACAAATCTGTCTGCTATAAAAGTGGATACTGTAAAAAAAGAAGCTTCCATAATTGAAAAACAGCCTATTAAACCTGAGATTACTAAAGAAACCCCAAAAGAAAAAGCTAAGGAAAAACCTGATGATAAAAAAGTGAATGCAAAGGCGGTCACTAATGTAAAGCCAAAAGAAAAAATAAAGGTGGATGCAGCTGAAAAGAATAAGGTAAAGGATAAAGAAAAGCCAAAAGAAAAAGAAAAGGCTTCAACAAAACAAAAAGCTAAAGTTGAAACAAAAACCGCTAAAAAAACAGACGAAAAACCAAAGAAAAAGGAAGAAGTTAAAAAAAGTCCTAAAAAAACTGATACTGTAAAAACTCCGGTTAAGAAATCTGAAAAAAAGACTGAAAAGAAAA
>CAIUKU010000280.1 GCA_903899825.1 uncultured Bacteroidales bacterium
AGAAAATAACAATAAATAAATTCAATTAATTTATTCAGGAATAGATTTTCTTAACCTGATTGAGAGTGTCAACTGTTATAAACTTGATCAAAAAGTTACAAAAAATCAAGACTGCAAATAATCCCGCACGTGCGGGACTACGCTTTTTAAAATCCCTGCGCAATACAAGTCGTAGCGAAATAAGCTTTCTTTTTTTGTTTTTATATACTACCTTCGCTATCTTCTGTATTGCTTACTGCATGGCCACCGCTATTTTAAAAAGCTCGTTTTGTAGCGTAAATTCTTTGAGGTCGGTCCTTCTTCGTTGCATGACTAGGTATAATATTAAACTTGTAAAAAGAATTTTTTTTGGAAAGTTTTTAATTTATCTCATTTAGAGCGTAGAAATGTGGAAGATATGTATTTTATATTTACTATTCAAAAAGATAAAAAATATATTTTAAAGGGCATAAAAAAATCCTTCTGAAACCAAAAGGATTTTTTATAGATGTATTAAAAAAAAAAATTATAAACTGTATTAATCAATAACCCATGTATCGCCGCTGTTCAGCAAGTCGTCCATGTTTTTGATTTTTGAGTTTGCTGCGGCATATTTAAGTTGTTCTTCTACCAAATCGTCATAAGTTGGGTACATTGCCGAACGGATTACGCCCAATGCAATAGGCAGATGAGGTGGAGCCATTTTAGCCAGCATTAAATGCAAACCGGGATCCTGTTGATACTGATCGTGAACCAAAATATCCTCTTCGGTAATTCCATTAACGCCTATTTCAACAATTTCCAGTCTTGAATTATTCATGCGGATGCCTTTATTCTTTTCTTTCCCGAAAAGCATGGGTTCTCCGTTTTTTAAATGAAGCTGATGGTCGTCTCTTAAATCTTTAGAAGTGATTTGCTGATGTGTTTTATCTGCAAAAATCACACAATTCTGTAAGATTTCAACAACAGAAGTCCCATCGTGACGGGCAGCTTCAAACATAATTTCTGTCATCATCTTAGGATTGGTATCTACACCTCTTGCGAAGAAAGTTCCCTGTGCACCTAAAATTAATTCACCCGGATTGAAAGGATGTTCGATGGTTCCCTGAGGAGAAGTTTTGGTAACACTTCCCATGGGAGTTGTGGGAGAATATTGTCCTTTGGTGAGGCCGTAAATCTGGTTGTTGAACAACATGATATTGATATCGATATTTCTACGGATGATATGAATAAAATGATTGCCGCCTATGGCCAGTGAATCGCCATCACCGGTAGCCATCCATACACTTAGATGAGGGTTGGCTATTTTTACTCCTGATGAAACAGCTGCAGCTCTTCCGTGAATACTATGAAATCCATAAGTATTTACATAATAAGGAAAACGGGAAGAACAGCCAATTCCTGAAACCAGGCAAAAATTTTCTTTACGGTATCCGATTTTTGGAAACACATTGGCAACGGATGATAGGATAGCGTGGTCGCCACATCCAGGGCACCATTTTACCATTTGATCACTTACAAAATCTTCTTTTGTGAGCTCAACTTTTGATCTTTCTACTGTATAATTTTCCATGATTATTTCTCCTCTAAAATTTGGTTAAACGCAGCAGTTAATTCATTGACAAAAAATGGCAGACCCTGCACTTTATTAAATTGACGGTATTTATTTTCAGGATGTGTCATTCTTAAGTAATTTACAAACTGGCCGGAATTTAATTCACATACAATAATTTTTTTGTGTCCGCTCAATATTTCAGCCGTATTTTTAGGCAATGGCATGATATAGTTAAAATGTGCTACTGCAATGCTCTTACCTTCGGCCTGTAATGCTTCTACCGCAGAGAGTACAGCACCCTGAGTTCCGCCCCAGCTGACAACCAATAAATCAGCATCTTTTTTACCTGTTATTGTTTGTTCAGGAATAAAATCAGCAACTTTTTTAACCTTCGCATCTCTCAAATCAACCATCAACTGGTGGTTTTGAGGATCGGTAGAAACGGTACCTATGATATTTTCTTTTTCCAAACCACCAATTCTGTGACGTAGTCCTTCGGTACCAGGGATGGCCCATTGTCTGACGAAAGTTTCAGGATTTCTGCGGTAGGGTTTGTAGTCAGGATCGTTGGCTTTTGCAATCGGTGGATTTATTTTTGGTAAATCCGCCATTTTAGGGATTTTAAACAATTGAGAACCGTTTCCTAAATAACCATCGGTTAATAAAATAACCGGCGTCATGTGTTCCATTGAAAGTTTGGCTGCTTCAAAAGCGAAATAAAAACAATTGGATGGAGAAGATGCTGCAATAACAATACAGGGAGCTTCGCCATTTCTTCCGAACAATGCCTGGTATAAATCGGATTGTTCTGATTTGGTAGGTAAACCGGTTGAAGGGCCTCCTCTTTGTACATCCACAATCACCAAAGGTAATTCTGTCATAACAGCTAAACCAATGGCTTCGCTTTTAAGTGATAAACCTGGTCCGGAAGTAGAAGTACAAGCCAATGAACCTGCAAAACTGGCTCCAATGGCTGAACAAATACCGGCAATTTCGTCTTCTGCCTGAAAAACTTTAGCCCCTAAGGATTTATGTTTAGCTAATTCCATCAGAATTTCGGTAGCAGGTGTAATAGGATATGAACCTAAAAACAAAGGAATGCCTGATTTTTCAGATGCTGCCAGCAATCCCCAGGCAGTAGCAACGTTGCCTGTAATATTTCTGTATTTTCCTTTTTCCAGGGTAGCTTTGGGAATATGTATCTGTGATTCCAGTGCATCCACATTTTCGGCAAAAATATAACCGGCTTTCATCACGGTTTTATTGATTTCGCTAATCAAAGGATTTTTCTTGAATTTTGTATCCAAATATTCAAAAGTAGTATCAAACTTCCGGTCGAATATAAAAAAGATGATACCCAGGGCAAACATATTTCTGCTTTTTTCGGCAGTCTTTACATCTGTCGTCAATTCTTTAAGACATTCTTTTGTAAAAGAAGAAATGGGAGCTTTGATCAGATTGAACTTGCCAAGGCTGTCATCATCCATCGGATTGGTGGCATAACCGGCTTTAATAATGGATCTTTCGTCGAAGCTGTCGGCATCTACGATGATGGTTGCACCTATTTTTGCCCACTTCAGGTTTGATTTTAAGGAAGCCGGATTCATGGCAACCAATACATCGCACAAATCACCCGTGGTGTGAACTTTTCTTCCGATATGCACCTGAAAGCCCGATACGCCGGCTATAGTGTTGTGAGGCGCTCTGATTTCAGCCGGATAATCAGGAAATGTAGCGATGTCATTTCCTCCTATTGCCGCATTGTCAGAAAAAAGTGTACCTGTCAGTTGCATCCCGTCGCCCGAATCTCCCACGAATTTTACAACAACATCTTCTCTTTCAATGAATTGTTTTTTTGTCTTAGCAGTCATTGTGATGAAATTTTTATTGATAAATATCCTGCAAAGTTATATTTTTTTATGTTTTGAGAAGCTAAAAATCTTTAGTTTTTTTTTATTTAGTAAAAAAGAATAAAACATATCAAAGAAAATAGCGAAAAATGAATTTTTAATGTTAAATTTGTAAGAAACTGTCTAAATTTATAAATTCGAAACTCAAAGGGATTGAATATTAATTTAATCATGTTTAATATTCATAATAAATACATTAGTTTTAAAATAAACTTCAATCAGAATAAGTCGTAATTATATGATATTTAACTTTTTCCTCTTAAGAAAACTTTATGAATTAAACTGATAATCAACAATATAAAAAACATAGAAAATAACAATAAATAAATTCAATTAACATATTCAGGAATAGATTTTCTTAACCTGATTGAGAGTGTCAACTGTTATAAACTTGATGA
>CAIUKU010000281.1 GCA_903899825.1 uncultured Bacteroidales bacterium
AAACAAAAGAAATAAAAAAAATAGTTTGAAGGATAAGAATGCTTATTTGGTAATTATAATATTTTGATTACATGATAAATAGTGAAAAATTGAACAAAAAATCTACTTTTTTATTAGTAAAAAATCAAGTATAATAAATCAAAGCGATTTTTTGATAAAATGTAAATTGGATCATTCTGATTTATAACATTCATAAATAATCATTTCCTTCTTATACCATACAAATCTGTAAATTAAATTAAAAATACTTATTTTCTTTTTTACTTATTTTACTGACAAAATATATCAATTTGTAATAATTACAGTTACAATCTCATTTGCTTTCATGATAATTTTATCAAGCTTTTCTCCTAATGCTTCATCTGGGTTGCTTTTGTAAAAATTTTTATAAGGTAAGTTCAGCCTTAAACTTACTTCTTCTGTATTATTTCCGGGATTGTACAATCGGACCGACAAGCCATTATTGTCCTGGATTGGTTTGATATAGCTTACATAAACATTCATATTGCTGAGTATGAAAGGTGGTATGAATTTAGGCTGTTCTTTATTTACTTTCTGAACTATGAGGGGTTGACTGCTTTCGATACCTAAGCGACTTGCGTCATTTTGATTATATACAAAATGCGGGATGATAGAATGCGTGTAAGTGCTGATCCCCGGCTGATCGGCTTTGTAATTGGTGTACCAATAGTTATTCATCACATAGGTGAATATAGTGGATGATGGGGGTTGGGTTTTCTTCCAGCTTGAGTTGGCCTGAACAGAATTGGGTTCGGGTAATTCGCTGTGCATTTCACCTATTTCAATCAAAGGGGTTTCATTAACGGTTAAGGTAACACCATAATCATTGTTCGAAACATCTACAAAGCGCTGTGCTGAATAATAATCCTTGCATGCACCTGCCAATTGGTCTTTTTCAGGACGAATGACGCCATAACCTAAATCAATTCTAACCGTAGAATTCGGGACATTGAATGGATAACCAAAATGAATGGCTTCTCCCTTACGAATCATTTTTTTATCAATGGTATTAACTAGATCAATTTTATTGATACCATTTACCATACGAACTTCACGTAATAAAGAATTACATCCCGGTGCGTCTGATTCTATCGAAAATGATGCAACTAAAGGTCCACTTTCCTTAATTTTTATAATAGGTATTGCATTGGTCTGGTATTTGGCTGCATCATAACCTTCTACGTAAAAAAAACCGTTCAGGCCATTGGTATTTTTATCTACCAATTCAGTTGTTTTTTTGAATTTTAAATGATTTATATTACCGGTTTTGCTGTCAATTTCAATCTGTAAACTATCATCTGTAATCCTATTGTTTTCAATTTTTAAATTACTGCTGAATTTTGATTTTCCGGGAAGAATTGTAAAACGGGATGCGGATAATCCCGGAATATGCTGAGCCAAAAAAGCAAGGTCACCATTGGATAAACGCTGAGAAGGAACTGCTTTTGCTTTTTCATTTACTACAATATCTCCATTTGCACTCATTTCTTTTGAGATAATAACAAGATCAGACCGTTCCCATGAATTGGTATTGATTACATCGAAGCAAAATGATTGCGTTGTTTGCTGCATTAATTCATTACGTATTTCTTTCGATTGTTTATCTGCATTCAACGCAAATGCCTGTTTTATTTTCCATTGTGTAGTTGCAAATTCACTATCGGGTTCAGATGTGCTGTTATGGGCTCCCCAGGTATGTTCGTCCCATAACAATACATTTTTCCAGGCTTCATAAAATTTGGTGGTATTGTATTTTTTTGGAGCAATCAATGAAAATAAAATTTCAGATTGGAGCAGATTTTCAGAAGCATTTCTTACCAGGCCTGTTTCATAAGCTGAAGAAACAGCCCCGTCTTCCCAATAAGGGGTCATATCTCCTGAATAGGAAGGAAGTGAATTACCGTATTTCTTTTCAAACACCTCAAATGCCTGTTCTGAAGTGGAAAGTATAATTTTGGGTGAATCATATTTTTCGTTCCAGGTTTTTACAAAATCGGATAAACCGGGGTCAACAGGACCGTTATCACCTTTGATGGTATAACGCATCTGTATCATGTCGTAAGGGAATTTTTGATTTTCTAATTGATTTAAATAATCAGTCATTGTTTTCTTGAAACGGACTTCATTTTGTGCAATAGAACCTTTGTGAAAGGCGGAATAACCCAGACCACACATCCAGTAAAGTAATTTTTCTTTTCCGGAAGGAGATATCCAGTAAAAAGGCTTATCACCCCAGGCTGAGTTTGAGTATCCAACCCTGTCGCCACTTCCCATCAGATTCCCATCTTTTGTTTTCATACCCATCATAAAATTAGGACCACTCGAAAAGTATTTTACACCTGACTGAGCCAGACAAGGTATGGTATTCCATGTCATTCCCGGAATGTCCGAAATCATAGCGGAATTGATAGTAAGATTATATTGCTTACTTAAAATGCGGGCATATTCAGTCAGCCTGAAGAATTCTTCAGGACGGGTAATTCCTGTTAACGGATTGGTAAACATGGCCTGCAAGCCCATAGAGCCATTTTTAACAGCTTCAATAAACTCCTTTTTCTTTTCCTCAGTGGCTGTTTCTAAAAAAGTTTCTGTAGCCCATAATATTTCTACATTCCATTTAAAGCGTGCTTCAACAGGATAATCTTTTGTTTTTTTTATCAATTCAAGGGCATCATTGATGTTCTTGAGTTGCTTTTTCATAACATCGGTTTGTATATCAGAATAGCCAATATCGTTGTGAGAATGCGACATCAGATAAATGGATCGCCTGATAACAGGTTTGATACCTATTTTCTGAGAAGGAAGTTTTTGACCGTCAACATTAACATCCATGATTATTTCCTTTTCATTTGACACAGCATCAATAGTTACTTCCAGATTGTTTAAACCCAGTACTAAATCAAATTCAATCGTTTTGCCATCAATCATAACTTTAGCTTTCCCTTTATCATTCGGATAACTGATATCCGTTCTGATTACCTGCATTGTTTTTCCATTAATATTTGTCAGAAATGGCATCTGGTATGCAGTGAAAGAATTGTCCATATTGTATAAAAAAGTCATGTACCAGTCACGGGAATCAGCTTTTTCACCCACTACTTTTATTTTAACAGTTTCACCTTTTTTGAATTTATTCACAGGAAGTTTCAAATACATAAAACCGGATACATCGCCCAAGCCATCTTCGCCTTTAAATTGAAAACTAAGTTCACTTCCATCTTCTGCTTTTTGTGTCCATTGTTTTTCATATTTCTTTTCGAAGGTCTGAAAACTGAAATATTTTTTATCGTTTATACTTACATCAAATTTTCTGTCTCCATGGCTGGTTCCTGATGAAAAAGCACAAATCCAGTAGAAAGTGATAAATTTTTCTTTATAATTTGCCGGGATGGCTTCTGTTTTCCATTCAATCTGCATGTTTCCGGTAGTACACCTTGTAAGTACTGCAGCAATAGCAGCAGTATTAAAACAGTGATAATCTATATTTTCTCCGGAAACTACACTTGCACATCCTTTAAATAAAGAAGTATTGTTTTTAGTAGATTGTGCCATTACGCTGGCTGAAAAAACTATAATTGCAAAGATGATTTGAAGTCTAAAATATTTGTACATAAAGCAATATTTAAGGTAATTTTATTAAAATGGGTTGATTAATGTAATCTGCATCAGCTTGTAAAAGTATAAAAAATTAGTACAGAAAAAAATGAAAACAAAAATAATACTTAAAAATAATGCAAAGAATTGGTCTTGGTTTCCCTTTGTACAATATAGCCGATCAAAAAGCGTTATTATTAACAATCTGATGTTAACAAAAACAGGTTTAAATAAAGATATGGTAAGCGTTTTTCATTTACTTTTATAAATTAAAATTGTATAAAATGACAGGAATACTTTTGCAAATTACTCAGACCACCACTGCCGTGGCAGATACCATTAATCAAGCTGCAAATCAGGTTGTTAACACAGTAGCTTCTCAGGCTGTAGCACCAAAAGCAGTAGAATCATTGTCAATAATTAATTTAGCTATCAAGGGTGGATGGATTATGATTCCTATTTTGTTATTATCAATTGTGGCTGTTTATATTTTTGTAGAAAGATATATTGCTATCAATAAGGCGTCTAAAGAAGATGTCAATTTTATGAATAATATTCGTGATTTTATACACAGCGATCGGTTGGATTCAGCTTTTTCTATGTGCAAAAACAATAATTCACCCATTGCACGGATGATAGAAAAAGGCTTATCCCGTATTGGAAAACCACTCAATGATATCAATGCAGCCATTGAAAATGTAGGAAAGCTTGAAGTTTCAAGATTAGAAAAAAATATTTCATGGTTAGCCACTGCTGCAGGTGCAGCTCCCATGCTTGGTTTCCTGGGAACAGTTACCGGTATGGTAAAAGCTTTTTATGATATGTCGAAAGCTGGTAATAATATTGATATTCAGTTACTTTCAAATGGTATTTACTAAGCAATGGTAACTACTGTTGCCGGTTTAATTGTTGGTATTCTGGCATATATTTGTTACAATGTTTTGGTTGCAAGAATTGAAAAATTAGTTTTTTCTCTTGAAGCCAAAGCTACAGAATTTATGGATTTGCTTCATGAACCTTCTAATTAGGTTAATAGGTATTTAGGTATTTCATTACAATTGAGCTTTTTATTAAATAAAACAATATGTCAATTACAACCAGAAATAAACGCAGTGTGGAATTTAGTATGTCATCTATGTCGGACCTGGTTTTTCTATTGCTAATCTTTTTTATGATAACTTCCACATTGGTGAGTCCCAATGCAGTAAAATTATTGCTTCCAAGCAGCAGTAGCAAAACTATGGCAAAACAAAGCGTAACTGTATATATCAACGATCAGTATCAGTTTTTTGTGGAAGAAATTCCATCAAGTCAGGAAATGCTTGAGACGTCTATAGAAAAAAGACTTACAGGTCAGATAGATGCATCAGTTGTTTTAAGAGCAGATAAAACAGTTCCGGTTCAATATGTTGTAAATGTGATAGATGCTATTAATGGCATTAATAATAAAAATCATACTAAACACAAGGTTATACTAGCCACTTCACCAAAAGAACAATAAAATGGGCGAAGATAAAAACAGAATTTATGGAATAATAGGAACCGTTGGCTTTCATGCCATGCTGTTACTTTTTTTTATTTTTGTTGGATTTAAAACGCCTTTGCCCTTACCCGAAGAACAGGGTGTAGAAGTAAATTTAGGCAACAGCGAAGATGGAATGGGTGATGTTCAACCTGATCAGCTTTCGGAAAATAATGCAGCAATGCCTACAGAACAATCTTCTGCAGATAAGGAAGAAATTTCTTCACAAAATACTGAAGAAGCTATCAAGCTTAATGAAAATAAAAAGGACAAAAATAATACAGTTACCAAGCCAACAGAAGTCGTTAAAGAAGCCATAAAAATTAATCCATTATCGATTTTTACCGGAAAAAAAGACGGAAAAAACGGAGGAAATGAAGGAAATACAGCTAAACCAGGCGATCAGGGTAATCCATTTGGTAATCCAAATGCCAGCAATCATGTTGGAACACCCGGAAATGGAGGAGGTCCTTCTTTTTCACTGAAAGGGAGAAGTTCGAAATCTTTGCCTAAACCTGACTACAATTCAAAAGAACAGGGGACTGTTGTTGTTAAAATATGGGTGAATAATAATGGCGAAGTTAGCAGGGTAGAGGCAGGACAAAGAGGCACAACAACTTCTGATCGTACGTTGTGGAAACAAGCAGAAAATGCAGCCTTACGTGCACGATTCAGCCCTGATGCAAATGCTCCTGAAGACCAAACTGGTACAATTACTTATAAATTCATTCGATTAAATTAGGAGTTCTTCCGGTTTATATCTATTTTTAAATACTTCCATTTCAGTTTATTTCTTTTATTATCCAGCATCTTTGCAAAATGCTTTATAATTTTTCAATTTTACATCTTTTATGTAAATGAGATTTCTTAATCGTATTCAGAATTACAAAACAATCATTCCTTCAACACAATAAATCATTTCTTTTGCCGACTGAGAAATATATATCAAAAAAATCAACCTAGTTCATTTTTAAAGGAGTAATTTTGCAGTTCCAATTTACTTACCATGATTTACAATGCAACCTTAGAATATATGTATAGCCATTTGCCAATGTTTCAGCGTATTGGAGCGGCTGCTTACAAACCAAATTTAGACAATACCATTGCACTTTTAAACTTACTGAACAACCCTCAGGAAAATTTTAAAAGTATACATATTGCCGGTACCAATGGCAAAGGCTCAGTTTCTCATTTGATAGCTTCTGTTTTTCAGAGTGCAGGTTACAAAACAGGTTTATATACTTCACCACATTTAAAAGATTTCAGAGAAAGAATCAAAATCAATGGGAAAATGATTGATAAACAGAGAGTTTGTGAATTTATTGATCAACACAAGACTGATTTTGAAAAAATACAACCAAGTTTTTTTGAAATGACAGTTGGTATGGCTTTTCAATATTTTTCAGATGAAAAAGTGGATATTGCGATTGTGGAAACCGGTATGGGTGGAAGATTGGATTCTACCAATCTCATATCTCCGGAAATGTGTATCATAACAAATATCGGCTATGATCACACTGAGTTTTTGGGTGATACACTACGGAAAATAGCTGTTGAAAAAGCCGGTATAATCAAAGAAAATACACCAGTAATTATTGGTGAAACCCAGGAAGAAACCACCAAAGTTTTTATAGATAAAGCCAAAGAAATGAATGCCGGTATTACATTTGCAGAGCAGGTATATCAAACAGTTTCGCATGAATTGATTAAAATAAAAGAAAAAGAAAAGGAAAAGATTTTTTTAAAAGTAGTTTATGCGAAAGAAAATCAGAAAGAAGCTGTTGAAATACTTTCTGAATTGATAGGAATTTATCAGCTTAGAAATATTAAAACTGCATTGACTGCAATTGGAATGCTTCGTTATAAAGGGTTTAAAATTAGTCAGGAAGATATTCTAAATGGGATAAAAACAGTTGTAAAACAAACCGGTTTGTTAGGCCGTTGGCAAATGTTATCAGAAACTCCTTTAACCATTTGCGATACTGGTCATAATGAAAGTGGTATATCCCTGGTCTTATCGCAGATTGCATTAACTCCACATAATAAATTACATTTTGTATTAGGGATGGTTGGCGACAAAGAAATTGATAAAGTATTGAAAATTTTACCTAAAGAAGCTGTTTATTATTTCTGTAAAGCCAATATACCGAGAGGATTGGATCAAAACGAGCTAATGAAAAAAGCTACCGCCAAAGGTCTTATAGGGAAATCCTATCTATCCGTTAAAGAGGCCTTAGCGGATGCTCAATTACAGGCTAAGGCTGAAGATCTAGTTTTTGTCGGAGGTAGTACATTTACAGTGGCTGAAGTAGTATAAAAAGCAAATGTTGTAAAAACAGCTGTTAGTTTTCTTTATAGTGATACTGAATTTATTATAATATTTTCTATATATATTTATCGAAAACAATATGTTTATTATATCGTCGTTTTGTTTAGATGTGTCTCAATCCTCTTCTGAACAATGTTTAAAGGCGAAGCTAGTGCATTAACGTATTGAAAATTACCTTCTCTATTGTTATTGATTGAAAGTTGAATAGGGCAGGCTTCACTTTGTACCGCATTTGCTTTAAATTGCATATTTTCAGTATCGTAATAAACATAAGGTGCACCTGATGAGCCAAAACGGAAATAGCCTTTGATCAGATACCTGAGACCTTCAAAGGTATAATTGCCTCCAAAACGATCTCCGAAAGTACCATGATGGTCAAGGAATCCTTCGATTTTAGCTTTGTTGAGGAGCCTGCCCAAAAAACCACCGGGGGCACTTTGTATGCAATAGAAATTTTTTTGATCGTCATCTAATACAGTAAAATCAACTTCAATAAATGGTAAACGCTTGATAATATCAGCATGCGTATTAACAATCTGATAAAGTGCAACGTCTTCATTATAGAACGCTTCAACTAATTGAAGTTCTATTAAAAAAGTATGACGGTTTAAAGAGGGTTCCTGAAAAGCTGTATTTTTGGATTTGAAGTGGGTGGTCAGATTTACATCTTTATAAAACTGAGGTTCTTTAAACTGAACAATGAGATGAGGTTTGCAAAAGTCTCTGGTGGCCAGTGTAATCCAGCGTGTATCAAAATTTATATTTTTAAAGCAGTCAATAACCAATTGAATATCTGTATGATTTACTATGTTAATATATCTTTTATTGGTTGAAAGGTCCAAAGGATAGCATTTGTCTAATAATTCGATTTGTTCCTGATTTAATTTTGGGATAATTTCGTTCTGGTAAATAAGTTCCGGAATGGATTTTAAAAGAGAACTTTCTGTCCTTAAATTGTGAGCTACAGATAAAATAAATCCATTTCCAATATGGAATGCACAGATATTATTGTCAAAATGTCTTCTTTTAGGTTCAGAAGCATTGTGTACCCACATTATTCTGAACAAAGGAGAGGATTGTTCGTTAATTAGTTCGAGTTTTTTTGTAATCATTTTTTTTAAAATAAATGAATAACATCTTTGATATTTTTGATGGATTTTACAGTATATTTTTTTATCAAAAATAATCTATTTACATAAGAAATCATGACTTTCAATAGATTTTTATTCAAAATAATGGATAATTATTTTTATTACAGCATATTATCTGTTTATATTTCGATGCTCTGAATATCATCTTGTTTTAATACAGGATATATCAGAAAAGCCATCCTAAATAAGAATGGCTTTTTCAAATTTTAAAAATAAATCAGGTAATAATTTTCCGTTTACATGATTATAGGTAATTCAAATTCATGAAATAAAAAAAGTTTTTAAAGCTTATCTTCAATTTTAGGTTTGTTGAAAATCCTTGTTATTAGCACAATGACAGATGCAAACCAACCAATGGGATAAGGCAGTATAAGTATTCCCCACCACCAGGATAAATCAGAATCACCTCCAAAACCTCCAAGAGATGAAAGATAAAACAGGAAAAATATACCAACCAGTATTAAGAAAAAGGAAAAAATAAAAATCATCCGGTGCCGGTCTTTAACAAGATAGGTCGAAAATGCTATCATTGCACTACCAACAGCAATTACAACCGATCCCTCCATAGGATCGATAGCGCCAATAATTAAAGCAACAATGCCAATAATATAAATAACGCGTGTCCATTTATTCTCCTCTTTCATAGGTTTGATTATATGTTAATAATAGCTTTTAAGCTATTGAAATTTATTGTTTTATGAATTTTATCGTTTTATTCTCGATGGTCAGGAAGTAATAGCCAGGCAATAAATCAGATATATCAAGAACAGAGCTTGATGATTCTGTTTTCCCGCTTAACAATTTTTTTCCATAAATATCATGAAGCACATAGGTTTTATCCTTGTATATTTCGGGTGTGAAAATTGTTAATAAATTATTCACAGGGTTTGGAAATACTGCAAAAGTTGCAAACATTTGATGGCTAATACCTGATGAATTGGCATAATGGTAAATATATGCCCCAACGATATTGCCATTGTAGTATTCTATTTGCATCAAAGGTGCAAAATAAGGACTTGTCTGGTATAAAAAAGTAGTTGTAGCCCTTTTTAATGCAACAACATTGCTGTAATTACCAAATTTTGTTTTCAGCGTTCCATAAGCAGCATATTTAAACTTAGTTCCAATTATTGTGCTATCTCCATAACTTATATTGAAAACTGCTTCAATATCACCCCAGGTATTTGCCAAACCACCACCGGATCCTTGTTGTCCCAATCTTTTCAAACTATCGGTATATTCCTGGTAATAATTGATGATAGTTATATCAAGCGGATAACCCGGCATGGCTTCAACATAAGTAGCCGATGGAAATTTACTCTTTGCACTTTGCGGTAAGGTATTAAAATCGGTAATCTGTAAACCAAAAATATCGGTCGGGTTAAAAGAAGAATAATCCCAGACCTGATTGGCTCCCTCAGTAGGTGCTGGCATAACACCTTGATACATTGAGTAGTACTTTATAACCCCATAAGGAGGTCTGATCCATTGTAAACTGGGTTGTGCTGTTAAATAATTAATTGTAAGCATTAAAAATGCTAAAAAATAAATCTTTCTCATTGGCTTAAATTTAAATTAGTAATAATAAATGGATACATTAATTCAGCTGAAAAAAATCAGTACTGAATATTATGTAAACAAAAATAATTCAAGAAAGATGTAATTCAAAGAAAAAAATCATTTTTTGTTAATTCAGTCAAATGAATTTAATAAAAAAAGAAATATTTTGTATTTTAATGGTTTAATATGATTTTTCCGGAAAACCATTGCAGATGATCAAAAAATTTAAGAAAGTAAATTCCGCTACTGTAGTTACTCAAATCAATTTCTAAGTGGGAGTCATTGGCAGCATTGTATTTTGCAATTAATTTTCCTGAAATATCAGTAATAAAAATTTCGTTTAATTTACCTTCTATTTCAACAGTAATTTTGCCAGAAGTTGGATTTGGATAAAATTTAATCTCTTTCTTTTTGATATTATGTTTTTCCTTTTTTTCTGTATGATATGTTTGATTCAGAGTGTTTGTAATATTTTCTTTTACAATTGTGTCCGGGGTTTTGTCGGAAGGAAAAACTTTTAAATTTATTTTTGTAGTATTTTCAGGTATTTTTCTGTTTGTATCTATCACTACATGAGCAATGACGCTATGGTTAGTTACATAAGTTGTGTCAGAAATTTCATCTGATTTTATTTTTGCATCACATGGAGGAACATAAGAAAACTGATAAATAATCTTTTTTACTAAACTATTTAATAATTCAACGTCATATTGGTCCGTAGTTGGTTTTGCGTGTTTGTCGCCTATATTGCTATGATCCGTTAAAAAAACATAGGTGCCATTGCTGGCAAGTGCAATGCACCGCATTAAATATTCCATGCTGGAAGCGTGATTGTAGCTTTCAGCGCTTGCAATAACAGGAATCATTTTAATGCCTTTTTCTGCTGCTTTTTGCACATAAATCTGCATCTTTTTAATGATATCATCGTTAGTAAGTGGTTGTTCATCCATAATAAAAAATAGCAATCTGGATCTGGCAGATGAACTCCAATGAAGACTGTCAAGTGCTACCCTAAATGCTTCTTCCACAACTTCATCTCCACCTTCACCTGAAGATTGATTTTTAATAAAATCTATGGTTTTTTCTGTGTTAGAACTTAATGCTGAGGTTTTGGTAACATAAGAATTTCCATAACAACGGTAGAAAACACTTCCCAGTTGAATGCTATTTCCCGGGAAACTTGATTTGGTATTCTTTATAATATCTACAATATCTGATTGCAGGAATGCTATTTCATCATTCATGGATGAGGTTGCATCTACTACAAATGCTATATCAATCTGATCAGGAATATTACAATCAACCGGAATTTTTAATGCATTGATCCCTTTTTTAAATAAACCGGGATTTTCATATGTATAAGTCTTGTTTTCATAAACAACTGCCAGATGCATATTTTGTATTTTGGAATCTTCAAACAGGTTCAGCCAGAGTTCTGCTTTTCCTGTATTATCAGTACGTGCACTCCATAATGTAATCCCTTCTGCATTTTTTAAGTATACAACAGCATCAACCACTGCCATATCTTTATTGCCTCTCACCTGAACAGCATACCTTAATTGCGGCGATATTTTCCATACATCCTGAAACTGTTTTAATTCATTTTTTTTAATATCCTGCCATAGTTCCCATTTACTAAAATCATTTAACATTGAGGCAGTTAATTGCCCTGGTTTGTCAATATCAAAATTTACATTCTTTTTGTTTTCTGTAATAATTTCTTTTTCAACTCTGTTTATATTTGTGCCTTTAATAGTTACAGTACTATAACATAGATCTTTGCTTATCATTGAAGCTTTGTAATCCACTACTTCAAAGCAAGCGAGCGTTAATGTTTGCGGTTTTAATTGCAGATTTTGAATGGTGGTATCTCCGTTAATTATTTTCACATCTTTTATAATCACTGTTTCATAACCGATAAAACTTACTTTGATATCAACAAGTGCTGCAGATTTAAATTTAATCATATAATTTCCGTTGATATCTGTAGTTGCAGCATTCAGCATCTTATTGTTTTCCATTATTATAACATTAGCGAAAGCAATGGCCTCAAGTGATCCAATTTCCATTACTTTACCTTTTAAGCAAGTGGTTTGAGACTGAAGTGTGAAATTTGAAAGTAAAACTACGATTCCCGGAATCAGATACAAGTAAATGAAAATTGTTTTTTTGTAAGTCATCTCTTTATATATTAAAGGATTAATAATTTGGTCAATATACCAATTGGGTTTATCAGATCTAAAATTAATACATTACAGCTGTAAAGTCAAGGCTAAATCAGAATAGGGCAGGAGCCGAAAAGTTTAAGGTAGTTTATTTCAAGCTAAAGGTATCATTTGGCAAATATTTTATTTTGAAATTGTTTTCAAAATAAAATGAATGAAAAAAGCGGGCTAATATCGTTTTATACTAACCCGCTCCAGAAAATCACATCTTAAGGATTAAGACCGATTATTTTCGCTATGTTTTAAAAACAAGCCCGGAAGTTTTTTTCTCCAGCCATAAACAAAGATACCCAAGGCATACAAGCCAATATTGAAGATTCCAATTGAAAAGATGCCTATTGAGAAAATTCCAATTGAAAAGATACCCATTGAGAAATTTCCGGCTGCAAAAATGCCCATGGCATAGTCACCGGAGGCAAAATAGTTGAAACTATAAGTCCCTGCACTCATAAGGTTGCCATAGATAGAATTTAAAATAAGTCCGGCAATTACCAGAACAACTGCTGTTAATAAAATCCAGTGTTTTTTCATTTTTTATAAATTTTAAAATTAATACTATTTGCATTCACTTGAATTGCGATGCAATATTACATCAGGATTATCGAATACAGAAACTTTTGGGATACAAGGCAGATAATTGTGACGAAATGTAAGTTTGGGTGATGAAATGAAATTTTCAGGGACAAACTTCAGCTTACTGATAAGTTTGCATATGATCTTTCAGGCTTTTTGAAAAATTCCGTGAAACAGGGATTTCAGTTTCAGTATGTTTCAAAACTAATTTTAATCCCTGTGAGTTTCCTTTTACCTGAATAATTTTATGGATATTGACAAGAAAGGCCCTATGACATTTCACAATAGCAGTATGATTTACAAGTTGTAATTCAGTTCTTTTCAGGGTGGATCGTAAAATAGTGTTTTTCAATTGAGCATCTGCTTCGTAAAAAATCTCGATATAATTTCCACAAGATTCAATGTACAATAAATCCGATAATTCAATTTCAAATTTATCTTTGTTGTTATCAGCAACGAAGCAAAGCTTTTGTTTTTCCAATACATCTTCTTTGTGATGTAAGCTGGTATTGAATTCATTAGCAGCTTTTAAATTTTGCGATAAACTGTAATTCTGACGCATGATGGTCAGTACGACAATGGGGATGATGCCAACTGCCATAGTATATACCTGAAAAACAATAAATCCATGCCAGCTCCAAAACGAAAATAAAACAGCAGAATAAAGGTAATTGCCCGTTCCTATAGTTAACAATGTCCAGCTAAGCCAAAGAATTTGCTTTATCAGTGTCCATGATGCTGCGTTGAACCAGTTTTTTAAGAAAAAAGAAGAGATCAATGAATTTATCATCAATACTACCAGACATACACCACCATAACCGGCTAAAAAAAAGGTTTTGTAAGTGTGATGTAAATTAACAAGACCAAAAGGCTGAAAAACAATCATAAACAAAGCAACGAACAAACTGATGGAAAAAGGGAGTTTCCAGTTGTTTTCAGATAGTGGATAAGGCTGATGGAAATAGGTTTTGATCATTTAACAATAACTTTTACCTGACTTAATAATTTTTACCAAAAATAGTGCTTTTGAGGTAAAATACAATGATATTATCATAATTTTAAAAAAAGAGAAAATAAATGTTTATATGTTTCATTATTAATGTTGAGCAATTTCAATTGCTTTTTCAAGGAATTCATCCCTGCCTTCTTTAATGCCACGTATTGTTTTGTTTACAAAAATATTAGGAAGAATTCCAATTCCATGATGTTGTGAACCATTGTGTTTGAGTACTTTCATGCCGGTAAAGCGAATGCTGTATCCACCGGCTAAGTCAAATGTATTCACATTACCATTGGTTCCTGCTGTTGGTTGACCTACAATAGTTGCTAAGTGATATCCTTCAATATATCCCATATAGCTTTCTGCATAGCTGATTGCACTTCCATCAATGATGAAAACAATTTTTTTATCACCCAAAAAAGGTTTCATTGGTTTCATCATTCCTTTCCAGTTATATTTGGCATATCCTAATATTCTTTCCTGATCAGGATAAACAATACGCGGAACCTGCATCCAGGCGGAAACAGTATCCTCAGTTTTTAAAAAATGTCTGATAAATTCAGGATTGCTTCTTGGATATCCTCTTAAGTCACAAATAATGGCTTTGCTTTTCACTAATTTTGGTATTAGGCTTTTAATTGCATCTGTTGAAATAAGATCTAAATTTATATAATAAATACTGTCATTAATAATTGAATCACTTTTTTTTGACCATGCTTCAGGATTACTATAAGAACTATATCTTGTCAGTTCAATTGGTTTGTTATTGATAGTAACTATGAGTTTTGTTCCAAATTCACCCTGCAGACTTTCAGTATTTGCTCTGTAATTTAACCATCCTTTTGTGCCCGCAGAAATTCCAGCATTAATAGCATTAAAATAATCCCGTGCGTTTTGACCGTTGATTTTAGAGACAATATCACCGATTTTAATATCTAAACTATCTTTGTAAACTCCTGTTATAACCAATTGGTTTTCTATCCATTCCCATGTGATTGGAGGGTTGGAATAGTCTCTGAAATATCTGCATTCGACCCAGATGTGTCCATCCTTTAATGGAGCTGTAAATTTTTTGAGGGTTAATAAATGATTCCTTGCTGTTTTATCCGAATAGCATCTTGTGAGTGCTTTTTTGAATTCCACCTTCCAGTCAACTTTTACTACATCGAAATAAGGATAAAAGTGTTGAAAAACGTTAAATGTAGTGATAATATTCCCTAATCTAAAGGATAGATTTTCTGCTTTTACATCACAATTTTTCAGTTCTTCATTCAATTGATTAAGTAAATCGATGTTTGCTTTGGGAAATGTATTTAGTTTATTGCAATACAATACCTGAGGAATCTGACAATAAATACCTTTGCTGATTTCTTTTGAAATAATATTCCCGAATAGTGGATGATAGGCAAACAACTGCTTATCCTGCCCCTCTTTTGTCCTGTTAACTCTGAGACTACTGTATAAATTCTGATGCCCATTAAAATCATTCATTCCAAATTGAACACCCAGATGCTGCCAGTAAGTTAAATGGTATCCATTTGTATTTTCGGGAGTTATCTTTTTTATATCATATTCAGTAAGTTTTTCTGAAAGACTGAAAATAACAGAAGGGGCAATAGGTTGAAAGAGCCGGTTCATTGTTTCAACTACATCAGCTTTTGTCCTGCATTTTTCAATTTCCTGAGCTCCATAGATAGCAAACTTAAGCCAGTCAATTTGAGAAGCTTCGTCACTGGGATGGAAATACTTTATATAACCATAAGCTTTTGCAAATGCTATCAGATTTTCAGTTTTTTGTTCAGTACTTACACATGCTGTGAGTGCTGCAAAACTTATAAGAAAGAATATCAAATATTTCTTCATAAACTTGAATGAGTTTGATTTAATTAATCAGATATTTTAACTGATATTAAATTACCTTGTATCAGGCTGAACACCCAACATGGTAAACAATTCATTGTCTTTTAGAAATTTCTCAATACTTTCATTGTATTTGAATTCAATAGATTTTAAATATTCATAATAGGCAGCGATTATTCTGGTAGATTTCCTATCCTCATTATTTGCTATTATTCTTTCGTACAATGTTTTAATTTCAGGTAACAATTTATCATCCTCATAATCAAAAATTCTTGAGTTATCCATGCCGGATATTAAAGTGGAAAGATAACCTTCATAATAATTTTTAGCATGATCTTTCATGAAAAAATCAGGATATTTTAGCATAAAATCTTCCCAGTTGATTACTCTCTGATACACTTCCCCAAAGCTGATCATCAATGCAGCATCATCAGAAAAACCCTGTCTCAGTTCATCGCTTCTGATGCTCAGGTATTCTCTTAAATCAGGGGCTGCTTCTTTTTTAAACAAATTATAACAATAGTCGTATTTGGCATCAACATAAAACATACCTTCAGTACTTAATAAGCTTAATCCGCAAATATTCAGACATTTATTAAAATCTCTTACTTCAGCATCCTTTGCATCATTGTTTATTTTTTCTAATAGTTTTGCATAGTTTTCTTCAAAATTTTCATTGAATTCATTTACTGCCAGATTAAAATTATCGTTAAATAAAGTAAAAACCTTTTCCTTTTCGGAGGGATTTATTGATGCAAAACAATGTCTTATGATTTTTTCATTAAGCGGAATTGAAACTACACCAAGATATTGATTAGCCAGCATCTGTTCCTTTATACTTTTCAGGTTGCAAGGCAGTTGTATGGATTTTGCTTCGCCTTCTTTAATGATGGTTTGTATAGTTTCGTAATTTAGTTTTTTAGCCGGAGTATGAGA
>CAIUKU010000282.1 GCA_903899825.1 uncultured Bacteroidales bacterium
ATACTCGTACATCCATAACCCCTTGTGTACAATTCCACAGCATTCTTCTTTTCTTGAATACTGTGTTTTCGATTTTTTCTTTTTCTTTCCATAAAAAAACACCCCAAAAGTTTTTTGTCTAACTTTTGGGGTGCAGTTCAATTTTCGTCCTTTTTTATTTAGCCGAAATCAAAAAAATTTTAAACACCTTCTCCTACATTCATTTGTTCTCCAACATTTCTTTGTCGCTTATAATTGTTTAAACGAAGCGAAAGAGTAATAGAATAAGCTGCTTTCATTTTATCGGTCGATTTCAACATAAAATAGTTATCCGTAATATCTGTATAATTCGTTGAACCCCAAATAGGATTACGTGCAGTGAATGTTATAGATAGCTTTTGTTTTGTAAAATCTTTACGAATAGAAACAGTTCCGTTAAAACGTTCGGATATGTGAGATTGTACATAATCAAAAGGAGCGTCATAGTAGAGAGCTATTTGAAGTTTTATATTTTTATAAGGAATTAGCGTTGTATTTAAACGAGTGTTAAAAATATTGGTTTTAATAGAACTATTAATGTCTTCGGTGTTAGCTTTAATTATAGCGTAATACAATGAAGTACTTAAATTTATACTTAACCATTTGTATAAATCAGTATTTAATGCTGATTCAAAACCTGTAAAATATTCATTTCCGAAATTTACTGTTTTTTGATGTATAACGCCTTTTTTATCATCTAAAAGCAGTTGGGTAAAAGTGCCATTGGAACGACTATGGGAAATTCCAAGAGAGAATAAAGCTTTTTCAAAATTATGAATATAATTGAATTCAAATGCGTTAACAAATTCAGGTTTTAAGTCAGGGTTTCCATTAACAACGTTATAACTATCGCTAAAAGAAGGAACAGGATACATAAACCAAGAACCAGGACGATTAACACGACGACTTATACTTAGTTGATATTGATTTTTTTCCGATTGTTTATAAGAAAGATGTAAAGTTGGAAATATATCTATTTGATTGTAAGGGTATGAAATATTGCTGTTTTTATAAGAAAAATTTCTTTCGTAATACTCTGAACGTAAGCCAATTTTATACTCTATTTTATTCAAATTTCCCGATAAGGTTAAATAGGCAGCATATAAATTAACATCAAAAAGAATATTGTTTGTGTATAATGTATCTGGAATCCATTGATTATTAGTAATATTAAAGTTATCATATTTGGTATTGGCATCATAAGGTTTTATTTGGACTTGAACTCCGGTTTCTAACTGTAGATTTTTAAAAACAGGTCTTGTATAGTCGATTTTATAACGAAGATCTCCACTTAAATTGGTTTCATCGTTTTTACTCATTTTGTTGGTTAGTAATTTTTCTTGTTGATAATTAGAAAGATATTGTATTGCATCCAATCTCCTATCTCCATCTGTAACGGAATAAAATAAATTTGTACTTAAATCGTGGTTTTTTCCAAAAATATGTTTGTAAAATATATTTCCTGAAGCATATTGATAACCAATTTGATAATCATTTTCGCTTAACGAATATTGTTTTGTAGGATTTATAGAATTTGAATATATGTATTTAATATCAAAATCATGTAAATGCCTCCATGTTCCATAATTTAAAGCTAGAGAAAATGTATTGTTTTTGTCTGCATCATAATCTATATTCCAATTAATCCCACTAATTTTTGTGGTGTGGTATTGGCGAAATACTTCATCAATATACAGTGTTGAATCTTTTAAAAAATTAGAATGTTGGTTTGTATTATCTACAAGAATATTTGCGTAGATGTATTTTGCACCCAATGTAAAGTTCCATTTATTTATTTGATGGCTTATACTTATATCTGCATTGTATCTATCGGTTCCGCCAGTAATAGAAACCATTGCACCCGTACCTTGTAAGGTATTTTTTTTTGTAATTATATTAATAATTCCGGCACTACCTTCAGCATCCTGATTGGCTGAAGGATTGGTAATAATTTCAATATTTTCAATATTTGCTGCAGGAATTTGTTTTAAAGCATCTGTTCCTTTTAAAACCGAAGGATGACCATTTATAAATACCTGAAAATCTGATTTTCCACGCATTGATACATTATCTTCGTTGTCAACAGTTACTGAAGGAGAATTTTTTAAAATGTCAATAGCTGTACCACCTGAGGTAGTTATTTGTGCATTGGCATTGATAATTTTTTTATCTAATTTATATTCAATTAATCTTTTTTCGCTGGTAATATTAACGGTTTTAAGTTGATTAGCCATTGGTGCTAAATAAATTGAACCCAACTGGATATTTCTTTTCTGCTTATTTATTTCGATATTTTCTAATCGTTTTGGAGCAAATCCCATAAACTGAACCATCAAGTAATATTTGCCATCAGGTATTTGTTTTAATTCAAATCGGCCTTTGCTATCTGTTATTATACCACCTATCAATGATGAATCGGATTTTTTAAATATCGCAATTCCAGCATATTCAATGGATGCCATGCTATTACTATCAATTACATTTCCCGAAACACGACCTTTTTCGTCAGTTATTTCTTTTTCTAAACAAATTGCATTTTTAGTAAATAAAAAAAGGATAATGCAGAACCATACTACTTTTTGCTTGTTCATAAAAGATTGATTTTATTACAAAAATATTTTTTTGTATTAAAATCAAATAAAATATTATACAAAATACTTTATTCCTAAGATAAACAAACTAAAATCTACGATAAAGAAAAAACTGGAAATTTTAATTATAGCGTTAAATAAATAGACCCTTTAATATAAAATCCTTTGATACCAAATAAATGTGGGACATCCGGTTCATCCAGATAAGTCAGACGATGATAAGCTGTAATTCTGAAAAGTCTGAATAAATTCTCGATTCCCCAGAAAGCTTCAACATAAGGTTTGTCGAAACTCATTACGCTGAAATGTGTGATTCTTTTTTTTGAAAAAGACTCAGCCATAATACCTTCAGGGTTTTCTATTGTTTTGTAATTATTTTTCTTATCCAGTGAAGAAAGGATAAAGTTAGCTCCCACGACTTCACGTAATTTTAAGCGTTTGAACAATGGAATTCTGTTAAAGAATAAACCCTGAAAATGATGCATCACTAAACCATCAATTGATTGGTCAGCTGCAAATTCTACATAGTTTAACATGTTATAACTTCTTTCACTTTCAAAAAATGTTTCGTTACCCTGAAATATTACACCCAAGGTGTAAGGTACTTTTCCAAATATTTTGGTAGCCGTAATAGAATAATTTAGTTGACCCAATGCACCCAATTTCCATTTTCGACCCAGGTTTAAAGAGAATTTATGAAAGTTAAAATCACCACCCATGATATCTTTTAAACCTAATGTATATTTAAAAGTCCATACATTACCCTGTTTAGCAGACATACCAATTCTATAATTGTCTTTTATCAGCCAGATATTTTTGGGAGCATATTGAAAACTATAGGTTAAGGTTGTAAGTTTGTATGAAGAAACGGGTGTTGGGCTATTGTTTTTATAATAAGCAAAGTTAAAATCTCCTTGTGGATTGAAGTCTTTATTTTCAAATATTAATCTATGATTCAAACCTTTACCTAAATCAGTTTCGAACCATAAACGATTGGTGTAATTCAGACTGCTTTTGTCTAAATAACCTAATTGTGAAGATAAAGAAAACATAATATTGATAAAAATATGTTCTTCTAAAAATGCAGGATCTATACCTAGGCGTTCAACATCAAAACTTCGTTTAATACCAATTTTGGTCCATGATTTACGGGACAAGAAATGTTCAACCTGAAAGTTATATTTCCATTTTTCGTCTTTGGTACCATAGGCGGCATGAGTTTGTAAAATCCAATATTTGCTAAATTCCGGATTGGTACGCAGATTTAATTGAAATCGATTGCCTTCGTTTTTGTTATGTCCGTAAAGAGTAATCCAGTGGCCAACATCTATCATACCAATTTTATAAAAGCCTTCCCATGCAGTGTTGATAAATACACGCCAGAATTTGATACGTGGAGATTCTCTTATCGTATCAATTGCTGCATAAGCTCTTTCCATTACAGTGGAGTCATTAGCTCTGTCTATTCTTTCTTTTTTCCAGTATTTTTCATCATGATCCATTGAATTTTGTTCAATTTCAAGATTGTATACATAAAATTTCGCTTCTTTAGGTTTGTTGACTATAAAGTTTTTATTGTTAATATTGAATTTCATAATTACACCAACTGAATTTTCAGTAAATTCTGTAACATCCACCAACACTCTTGTTCTTAACGGGACATAGGCACCAGCATCTGTTTGAGAATAATCCTGCTGAATAGAATATCTTTCAATAAAATTTAGATTAGCTCCTTTACCTATTTCAACAGATATACGTTTAAGCGCAAAAGTAGAATCTGATATCCACATTTTACCATTAAAAGCCAAATCTTCTTTTCGTTTTGCTTTAACTTTAAGTTCAAAACAGCTTTGTCCGTCAATCATTACAGTATCCAAAATGTAAATTTCATAAAAACCCAGGGCACCACGGGCTATCGGAGAAATAAAACTCCTGTCAAAAATTTTCAGCCAGTTATCATAAAAATTATATTTTTGAAAAGAAGAACCTAAAAATTGTGCAAATAATTCAGGGCTATCAATCAATAAACCAGAGAGTTTATTGGCTTTAATAACTTCTTTGTAACGAATTGGGTTACCTAATGTATATACATCTGCAATAGATTCTGAAACCAAAAAGGGTAATATTACTTTTCCATCTTCCCCTGCTGCTTTTTTTAAGCTGTCAAAAACAGCCGCAAAAGGCTTCATTGTTCTGTTGTTTCTGAATTTTTCTGAAATATTATCAATTGAAATATCAACATTCACATAACTTTCGTACTGTAATGCTTCCAGGTTCACCATGTTGTAATCATCTTTTCGTTTCCATACTTCACGCAATATCTGCCAGGAAGGATTTTCTCCAGATTCAATCAATACTTCATTCAGGCTGAAAGAAGTTGGAATAAGCTGATAATCTATGATCTGATTTTGACGTTTTTTTATTTTTTTTGCTTTGGTAATGTATCCTAATACTTTGATAGTTAGAGAATCAGAAGGATTATTATCTTTTAAAGTATAATTGCCATCGAAATCAGTGGTTGTTCCTCTTGTGGTTCCTTTAAAGTAAACATTGGCAAATGGAATAGG
>CAIUKU010000283.1 GCA_903899825.1 uncultured Bacteroidales bacterium
ATACTCGTACATCCATAACCCCTTGTGTACAATTCCACAGCATTCTTCTTTTCTTGAATACTGTGTTTTCGATTTTTTCTTTTTCTTTCCATAAAAAAACACCCCAAAAGTTTTTTGTCTAACTTTTGGGGTGCAGTTCAAATTGAGACGGCTTTTTTAATATTTGACTATCGATTACGGTAATATTGCAATTGAATTGGTCAATAAAGCTTTTACATATTTGTAGTTATGTATACCTAAACTGTATTCTCTCAAGCAAATCTGGAAGTTGATAATTGCTCCCATTTGAGCATTGGTCAAAGCTAATTTTGGTAATGTTGCATTTTTAGCAATTTGTGCAGCAGTCCATGTTGTAGCTGAAGGAGTTCCGATAAACTGGAAGCTGGTTGTATTGTAAGTGTCCATTAATGGATTGGTGACGGGATCGTAAATGTTTAAATAACCATCATAATTATTGGTAGTTAATCCTGCCCATAAGTTTACACCACCTACTGCTTCGTTAGTATTTCCATTACGGTTCATAATTTCAACGCCATTAACTTTTAATTTAGCAGCCAACGCATTCAATAATGTTTTGATTTCAGCTCTTGGAGTTGCCCAATAAGCAGCATCCTGAGATGTTGAAGTAACAGATGGGTGACAAGGTGTACAACTTTTAAAATTGCCTTTGGCAACAAAAGAGTGACCACCTGCTTTGCCGGTCATAGGAGCCATGTGGCAATCCTGACAGCTAACATCTGTTGTGTGTTTTGAACTGGTATAGGTTAAAGTACCTGCAAATTCAATACCACCTTTTCCTGCAAATGCAGCACCTACAGTACCATAATGAGTATGTGTCCTGTAACTTGGTCTAAGTACATTCAAACTGTTGGCTCTGTATGGGCTGTAAAATGTATCGGTAGGATTGTTTTTCAAACTTGCATAATCAATAATGTTTTTGTCTTGTCCTGTATTAGATTTGGTAAATGGACGTGGTTGGTGACATTTTACACATAAATTACTTTTTCCACCATCCTGTGTAAGGTTGATAGTTTGTGTACCTGCCCACATGGTCATAGGAACTGCAGCAGTTGTAGTTAATGACGACATATCAGAATAACCGTAAGTAGTATGTAAACTACTGTGACAGGTAAAGCATGTGATTTTACCATAAGCAGCATCATTGGCTACATAATAAAGATTGGTGAATGTAGTGTCAGTACCTAATTTAGCAAAAGTTGCAGGAGTGTTGTTTTTACAAACATAAATAAAAGATTTATGTAAGTGACATGGTCCACAGGTAGTACTTCCTGCTTCTTCTTCAGCTGCAATACCAAATTCATGTTTTGACAATTGAAATTGAACTGCCATGCTGTCAACTACAGAAGGATTGTGACAAAGTTTACAGGTTGCAACTGCATCAACACCATTGGTTCCGTTTGTTCCGTTTGCTCCATCGCTACCGTCTTTCGCACAGCCCGATAGGAAAATCATAGATGCAGCTGATAACATCATTGCACCTTTTAAAAAAAATTGTAAGTTTAACTTTCTCATTTGATTTTAATTTTGATTAATACTGGTTTATTATTTATTTGTTGTTATAAATTTCACAGTTGAAAAACATTGCAAACATAATGAGGAAAATTTAAAAATCAGAAAAAAAACAACTGACATATTCTGTATATACAATGAATAATAATCAAAAAATCGTTGATAAATATCAATTAATTATATCATTATTTATATTAAGTCCTGTATTTCAGTATCTTATTACTTAAATTAATATATTTATCTATTTTGGTCTACAAAAAAACTAAAAATTTTATTTATCCGGTAGTACTTATCTGGGCTAACTTTTGTTTGTTATTAATAATAATAGTATTGCCTTCAACAGTAATAATATGTTCATCTTTGAATTCTTTCAAAATACGGATGGCACTTTCTTTTGACATAGCTGTTAAATCTGCCAGGTCTTGCCTTTTGATGGGAATATCTCCGTTTCTTTCATTGAATACTTCTTCACTTAAGTAAAGCAGCGCTCCGGCAATTCGGCCATGCATACCTTTTTGAGTTAATTCAATTAATTTTCTGTAATTATTGATCGTATGTGTGTTCACCCATTTTAGCAAATCTGCAGAAAAATCTTTGTTTACCTTTATGAGTTCGCTTAATGTATTAATATCGATAAAACAAGCTGATGTTTCTTCAACTGCCATGGTTGTAACATGATTTCTAAAATCTGTAAAGAAACCTGGTCCGCCAATAATAGTAACCGGTCTTGCAAACCTAAGCAATAGATTCCGGTTGTTGATACCTTCCAGGTATATTTTAACAAGTCCTTCATTAACCACAATAATATGAGTCATGGCAGTTCCTTGTTTAAAAATAACTTCGCCCGGACGAAACTTAACCCTACATCGTATCTGGTTCACCAAATCAAATTGTTCTTCGGATAAAGATTTAAATATAGGCAGTTTTGTCAGGCAAGCCCCGCAATGTTTAGGATTCTTTTTTTCTTCCATTCAATGTAAATTTAAAGTAATTCAACAAAAAATCAGTTTACTAATTATTAAAAAAAACAGAAAATCTTTCTCTAAAAATGATATTGTTTGAATTTCAATTAGTTATTGTATTTTTTTTCATTGATATTTATCTGATAAATATCTGATAAATATCAATTATTTTTTAATTTTAGACAAAGATATTTAAAAATGGAATAAAAACAAAAAAAAATACACTTTTTTTTAAATTTATTACCTTAAAATATGCATCAATATAATAATCAA
>CAIUKU010000284.1 GCA_903899825.1 uncultured Bacteroidales bacterium
AAATTCAAAGTGACTTAGCCAAAACAAATCCACAGGTCTATAATTCATACGTTGCCATGTGTTTTGGTAATTTATCTTTAGTACAGCGTAAAATGAAAGAATATGAAAAAGCTAAAGTCAATTTTAATGAAGCAATTAGAATATCTCGGGATTTAGTCAAGTTGAATCCTTTGAAGCATAATAAAGATTATGCAATATGTCTTTGGAATTTAGGAGCTTTGCAAGCAGAATTAAGTCAAAGTGATAATGCTGAACTTAATTTTAATGAAGCGGTGAATTTGTTTAGGCAATTATTAGAAAATAACCCCGAAGCACATAAATTCGATTTAGCAGATGTGTTGGGCGATTTTGCTGCTTTACAAATTAATACTAAGCAATATGATAAAGCTGCAACTAATTTGAAAGAATCATTAAATATTATAAGGGAATTAGCTCAATTGAATCCACAGGTTTATAATTCATCTCTAGCTTCAACACTCCGTAATTTAGCATACGTTGAACTCCTTAAGGGGAATTCGGAAAGTTCAGAAGTCATTTTCAATGAAGCAATTGGTATTTATAGAGACTTAATTAAAATTAATCCTATAGTTTATAGTAAGCGATTATTTCAAGCAATGAGTACTTATGCTAGTTATAACGCTGAAAATGGAAATTACGATAAAGCATTGGTTTATAATTCTGAAGCGCTGAATATACTGATTGAATTGGTGAAAACGAACCCAAAATTAAACAGTCAATTGGCTATACATTATTCTGATATGTCCTATTATCTGATAATAACCAAAAATTTTGAAGAAGCTGAAATATTTGTAAAAAAAGGGATAGCAATCGACAGCTCACAACAATTGATGCAAACCAATCTGGCGATGGCTTTACTTTTTCAGGGAAAATATAAGGAAGCTAAAAAAATATACATCAATATGAAAGATAAAGAATTCCCCGGTGAGCCATCAAAAACATTTAAAGATGTCTTTTTGCAGGATTTGGCGGATGTTGAAAAGGAAGGAATCACTCATCCAGATGTTGCTAAAATAAAGGAGTTATTAAATCAAAAATAAAATTACCTGATATGAAAAGAATGCTGATTTTAAGCTTAATGCTATTGCATTTTCTATTAAATGCCCAAACTACAGTAAAAGGAATAATAACGGAACAGAACAGTGGCAACAAACCCATTGCCGGAGTGCAGATCAAAGCCCTGGGCTCAGTACCAGAACAGTCTGACAATGCCGGGCAATTCCTGCTTTTGTTCTCAACCAAAAAACCAGGGGATAGGATAATAGTATCAGAAGTTAGTAAAAAGGGCTATGAAATTGTAAACAAAGATGTAGTGAACAACTGGCTAATCCCTGGTAATCCAGGAGATAAAACAAAAATCGTAATGTGCCCAGAGGGCTTAATTGCCAAGAACACGCTGAAATATTACGATATCTCACTGGCAGGGCTTACCAAAGCTTACAAGAACAGAATCATGCAATTGCAGGAAGAAAGGGACAAGGCGCAGATAGATGCCAAAACCTTTGGGAATTTGGCCAAAACCCTTGCAGACCAGTTCAAGAACCAGCAAAAGCAACTCGATGTATTGGCCGATAAGTTTGCACGCGAAAACTTCGACGATTGTTCTTCTATCCATAAGCAAGCTTTTGAATTATTTAAACTAGGCGATATTGATGAAGCCATTCATATACTGGAAACCATAAACTCGGAAGATGAAATAATAAAAGCCAAAAAAATGAAAGTAAAAGCTGATAGTGTAATAGAGCAAAATATCAGTAAACTAAAATTCCAGGGAGATTTGTATGTAAACATTTTTCGCTTTGAAGATGCTGAAAAAGCTTATGAAACTGCTGTTAATGCAGATACTGCAAATTTTGAGAGTGTTGTGGCTTTTATGATATTTCTCAATGATCAGAGACAGTATGAAAAAAGTATCAAATGGGGCAATTCAGCACTAAAACTTGCAAAAACTGATATCAGAAAAGCACTTATACAACAGCGTATCGGAACAGCATATTTTATGATGAATGAATATGATAAAGCAGAAGTATGCGGTGCTGAAGCTTTAAAAATATATAAAGATTTAGCCAGTGTTAACCCTCAAATTCATAATAAAAATGTAGCCATGGCATTGTGGTCTTTAGCCAAAGTATTTAGGAAAAATAACCAATTTGATAAATCAGAAGCTAATTTCATAGAAGCTATAAGTATATTAAAAGCATTAAGTATTTCTAATCCATTGCAGGATAATACTTTAGAAAGAATATTAACGCTAACCGAACTAGCATTATTATATGATA
>CAIUKU010000285.1 GCA_903899825.1 uncultured Bacteroidales bacterium
GGAGGAATGTTTAATAATTTTCCGTCAAATGTGATGTATGAAGATTTTTTTCCTGATATAATTATTGGCAGCAAAGTAGCCAGTAATTACCCTAAACCTGATGAAGATGATATCATATCACAATTGCAAAATATGTTAATGGAAAAAACAGATTATTCCGTAATTTGTGAAAATGGGATTCTCATTTCTCCGGATATTAAAAGTGTAAATGTTACTGATTTTGAAAATTCCAAAGATTTTATTGATAGTGGATATACTGAAACGGTCAGAAGTATTCACAAAATCAGACAATATGTATATGATAGTATTTCACCTGATAGTTTAAAAGCCAAGCGCAGCATTTTTAATTCCCGAAAACCAGAATTGCTAATTGATAGTATTTTGATTGATGGTTTAACAAAGAATCAAAAAGAGTATATTAATCGGTTACTTTTTCAGAAATCTATGGATTTACCCATTCAAAAAATAAAAACTGAATATTTCAAGCTCCTAGCAGATAATAAAATAGATAAAATAACACCTAAGCTGATTTTTATTGACAGTACAAAAAAGTTTAATCTTTACCTGGATATTAAAAAGGATAAAAATTTTGTAGCAGAATTTGGAGGTAACATCTCATCCAGTCCTATTAATGAAGCATTTGTACAATTCCAATATAAGCATTTTGGGAAAACTGCTAAAAGTTTCATGCTTAATACTTATATGGGAAAGTTTTACAGTTCTGCTATGGCAAAAGTCAGGTTTGATTATCCTTCATCGATTCCTGTTTATATTGAAACTTCTTTTGTAATTCATCAATGGGATTTTTTTAAAACAAAAACTTACTTTTTTGAAGATAAAACGCCCTCCTATCTGATTCAAAACGAAAAATATATAGCCTTGGCATTAGGATTACCTGCCGGTAATAAAGCACGTTACGAAGCCAGCTTTGCTGAAGCAATATCAAATAATGAATACTACCAAAACAATACTTTCGGTAGAAATGATACTGCTGATCAAACCAATTTTAATTTTTATACCTTTAGTATTAAATATGAGTACAATACGCTTAACAAAAAACAATATGCCAATAACGGAAGTTTTTTACAATTAAAAGCTAAAATTATCAATGGAACTGAAGAGTTTATAGCCGGATCTACTTCTACAAATAAAAATATATTTGAAATCAAACACCGTTGGTTTCAGGCAAAATTTACTTATGATAAATACTTTACCAAAATCGGATTTAATACAACGGGTTTTTTAATTGAAGCTTTTTATTCAAACCAAAAATTATTTAATAATTACACCGCAAGTGTTCTTTCCTCAACAGCATTTTCCCCCTTCCCCGAATCTTACACTTTATTTTTAACACCATTCAGATCAAATATTTATGCAGCTGCAGGGCTAAAAGATATTATCGGATTAGCAAAAAATATTGATTTAAGAATCGAAGCTTATGTTTTTCAGCCCTATGAAGAAATGATCCAAAATACTGATTTAACTGCCTCGTTTAATAAAAAATTTGATAAGCGTTATTTTATGTATTCTTCAGCTTTAATCTTCCATAGTCCGATAGGACCAGCTAGTTTAAGCTTTAATTATTATCAGAATATGGATCAACCCTTTTCCTTAGTATTTAATCTTGGATATATATTGTTTAATCCTAAAGCCAGAGATTAGTATTAATAAGGGGCTGTAATACAATCTCTAAAATAAAAATAAAATATATTTGTACAATTACAAATTATTCCTACTTTTGCTTTCCCTTTTCAAGAAAGGAAAGAAAACAATTTACAGTTCATTTTATTATTAATGTACAGATCATCTCTATCGGATTTTCATTTAAAATAAATGGAAAGAGAATTCTAAATCTGTTAAAAATACAGAAAGTATATGGAAAATTTATCCCAGGAACCTGTAGTAAATCAGGAAGAAGTAATTAGCAATGTGGAACAACAAACAGAAATTCAGGCAACTATTACCACACCTGAAATGAATGCTTCGGTTGAAACAACCAAAGTAAAAGAAAAGAAAAGCACTAAAAAAGTTAATATTGAGAAAGATATTGAGACTGATTTAGTTGAACCTAAAAAAACAAAGACTGCTCCAAAAGAAAAAGTCAGCAAAACAAAAATTATTAGCCCACCCGAATCAGAAAATTCAGCATTGGAGATTGAAAACAACAATGTAGTTGTTGATGAAGTTTTTGAAGCTGTTGTAGAGAAACAAGATTCTATTATTGAAGCAATTGATCCTATTGATGATATAAAAGAAATTCATGTTGAAAGCAATGTTATAATTGCTGAAACGGTAGGAACTCATGAAATTTTTGCAGAACCATTAATCGATGAGGTTAATGAAACGGAAGAAACTGAAGAATTATATCATGAAATGAATGACGTAGAATTAGAAGAGAAATATAGTCATTTAACAAAAGAAGAATTGATAGAAATGCTTTCATCTTTGGTTCAGGAGGAAAACATCAATAGTATAAAAACAAAAGTTTCCCTTATTAAAGTAGCTTTTTTAAAAATACTTAAAGAGGAAAGACTTCAGATATATGAAAAATTCATTGAAGAAGGTGGAGTTAAAGAAGATTTTGTTCCAGTTGAAGATGAAATTGAAACCCGGTTTAAAGCAGCTTTCGATATTTATAGAGAAAGAAAAAACAAATATAATGAAGAACAAGAAAAAATAAAACTTGTTAATTTATCCAAAAAACAACAGATTATTGAAGAACTTAAGGTACTTATCAGTTCTGAAGAAACATTAAAAAGAACCTATGATGATTTTAAGGTTTTGCAGGAAAAATGGAAAGAAATCGGTCAGGTCCCTCATGGAGATAATAATACATTATGGCAAAATTATCATTTCTTAATTGAAAAATTCTTTGACAAAGTCAAAATCAACAAAGAATTAAAAGATCTCGATTTAAGAAAAAACATGGAATGTAAAATCCAGCTTTGCGAAAAAGCTGAAGAATTACTTATTGAACCTTCCATTATAGTTTCCTTTAAAAAATTACAGGAATACCATGATGAATGGAAAGAAACAGGTCCTGTCCCCCTTGACAAAAAAGATGAAATATGGGAAAGGTTTAAAACTGCCTCAGACCAAATCAATCAACGCCGACATGAGTTTTATGAAACCCAGCACAAACAGGAAGAAAACAATTTAATTGCAAAAACTGCACTTTGTGACAAGGCTGAACAAATTCTCACTACTGAATGTAACAGTTTAAAAGAATGGCAGGATGCTACCAATGAATTAAATGATTTACTTAAAATCTGGAAAACCGTAGGACAAGCACCTAAAAAACAAAACAATGAAATCTGGGCTCGTTTTAAAACGTATTTAGATACTTTTTTTGCCAACAAAAATGACTTTTTTGGTAAAGTTAAAGACGAACAACAGAATAATTACAACCTTAAGGTTGAACTTTGCCTGCAGGCAGAAGCGGTTAAAGACAGTAATGACTGGAAATATGCTACTACAGAACTATTAAATTTACAAAAACAATGGAAAGAAATAGGACCTGTACCCCGCAAACAACAAGATAAGCTATGGGTGCGTTTCAGAGCCGCCTGTGATGAATTCTTCAAGAATAAAGCTGATTTTTTCTCTCATATTAATGAAAACGAAGCCAGCAATCTTAAATTGAAAGAAGAACTTATTGAAAAAATTAAAGCTTTCCAGTTTGGAGAAGACCGTAATGCAAATTTGCAATTACTGAAAGATTTCCAGAGAGAATGGTCTGAAATAGGACATATTCCTATTAAAGAAAAAGAAAAGGTACAAGCTGAATTTCGCAAGGTTATCAATAATTGCTTTGAACAATTAAAAATAAGCAATTCCGAGGCTTCTGCCATAAGCTACCGTAGCAGAGTTGAAAACATGAAAGAGAATGGTGATGGAAGACAGATGATAGGGAAAGAGAAGATTTTTATTTCCAGCAAAATCATGAAACTGAAAGAAGACATCCATTTATGGGAAAACAATATCGGATTTTTTGCACATTCTAAACAAACAAATATTCTTAAAGACGAATTTGCAAAGAAAATTGAAAATGCAAAACAAGAAGTTATTCTTTTGGAAGCTAAATTTAAGATGCTTACCAATTCATAATGAGATAATAAAGAGTATATAAATAAGAAGCCGGTTTATTACCGGCTTTTTTTATTTAGAAAAAGAATTTTTAAATTTATAAGTACTAAACCTCATTTATCATTAGGTGTAATCAAATGCCGTCTTCCTCTTTATACCTCAGGTAATGGAATATCTTATGGATTTCAATGCATCTGAATCCCCAGTGGCGCTCAAACAACAATTTACATTCAGAAACTGCATTTTCCCGGGCAGCTTTTGTATTTCTCTGATATAGCAATATAAAATCTTTCATATCCTGATAAATATCTGTAAGGTATTCAGCTACAGACGTTTTTACAGGATTGCTGTAATCATCATCGTTGTAGTCAACCATCCAGAAATCATCGTCCTTACCCAGTTTCGCTTTAACTTCATTATAAATGTTCAGCCAGTTTTCTTCGGTAACAAAGCGTTCATTTAAATCAGGGTTTTCAACACTGACAAATGGTAAAGTGGCACCTTTTATATACAATAAGGGGCAAATTTTTTGAAAATAGCTGATAATGTCTTCCTTAGTATATTTTTCTATGCTTTCCAGGAACAAACAATATTCATTGGCAACAGTAATCATTTCTATTACATTCCGCGATATCGCGGCATCTTCGGTATTTGTCATATATTTATTTTTTTATTCATTATATCCAAAAAGTTTTTTGGCCTTAATGGCCTCTGCAATATAATTAGGCACCATTGTTTTCCACGTTTTATCGCCGTTTTTGATCTTATTCAATACGATATGAGGATAGGTTGCAATAAATTCCTTTTTTGCATTTTTAATATCAATTATTTTTTTATTGGCCACCAAATGCATAAAAAGGTATTGAATATTCTCTTCAACTTTAATATTTTTCAATGTAATCAGTTCATTTGTTGATTCATCTAAAGAAGGATAAACATACATTTTCATATTTTCAATAAACAATCTGCCAAAAGCTTCTATGATTCCTCCTTTTAAATGCGAATAATACTTTTGATCTATTACATTCAAAAAGGTAGACATTCCAATAATAATTCTTAATTTAATGGTTTTGAACTGAGATAAATAAGCAACTAATTTATAATATTCTTTAAAATTGGAAACCATGACATTCTGTCCCATTCCGTTTAAAATATTTACTCTTTCCAGAAAATCACTTTCATCAAATTCGCCATCTTCCAGTAGATTATTCAGGGTAATTTCACACAAAGCAATGGTATTCTCTCTGTCATAGTCTTCATCTTTCTTAAACAAGCTATAGCTAGTCCTTAGCATATCGAAGCCAACATAGGTAATGGGCCTGAAGCTCCCACGAAAGGCCAGCACATTTTTTTTATAAAGCAAATCAGAAGGTTCATGAACGTTGCCATACCTATCAAACATTATTGCCTTGGTCATTCCGGCTTTTACCATTTGAACACCCAGCAAACGATTGTCAATATAATCGAGCTGAGGACCACTCATGTGAATCATCGTTATCTCCAGTCTGTCGGAAGATAAATTATCCATCAGGGCATGTAGAAACGTTGTAGGATCTTGATAATGATAAAAGCATGCATGTATAAGATTAATTCCCAATACACCCAGGGTATTTTGCTGAAGTAAATTATCGTTTTCGAGCAATGAAGTATGTATAACCACTTCATTGGGTTTTGAATGAGGTTGAAGTTGAAACTTAACACCCAACCATCCTCCTGCTTCATTATCTTTGTTGTAATTTAAGGCAACTACTGTATTGGCAAAAGCAAAAAAACAACTACTGTTAATTCGTTCTTCATTTAAAACATCGCTTAGTTCATTGTATTCAATCGAGAGCATTTTACGCAGGCGATCCAGTGAAACATATCTTTCTTTTTTGCTTTTAGCATACAATGCGTCACTATATGCCATATCGTAAGCTGAAATAGATTTAGCAATCGTACCCGAAGCACCTCCCGCCTGAAAAAAATTACGTGCTACTTCCTGTCCTCCACCGATTTCAGCAATTGTTCCGTAAAATTTTTTATCTAAATTTATACTTAATGCTTTGCGTGTTGTACTAATTATTTCTCTTTCCATTTGCAACAGTGGTTTCAGTCAACGTATTTATTTTGCAAAAATAAGGAATTAAGCAATACCTGTTAAAAAATCTTAATATAAAGGTTTATTAACAGTTTTAGTTTTTATTTACTTGAGTTTTTATGTTAATTTGCAAAGTAATAAATAGTATTCATCAAAAAAACATTCATGATTTTATCAAAAAAAATTATCTCTTTTTCCTTTTTTATTAGTTTTTGCATATATATAACTACGGTATATGCCCAGGATAATAAAGTAATGCCTGCCGCTAAAAAAACAGCTGATTCATTGCTTTTAGCCAACTATGCAAACTTACCTGTTTTTAGCGAAATTACAACCATCCCTGATAATTCAAATGCTGAAGCAGCTGCTAATATTGCATCAGCTTCTACCAGTACCAATACTCCGATTGCCCACATACTACCCATTGCTAAGCCAACCAGCAAACTACCAACCAAATTGTACAATACCTGGAACAACAAAGATATAAAAGTAAACAGCGATAAGACATTTAATAAAAATACCACCTATATACTTCCATTGATCAATAATGAAGCGGATCGCAAATTCGTTTTCCCTTACAAAGGTAAAGTAATTTCTCCTTTTGGATACCGGGGAAGAAGAATACATGCAGGAACTGATATTAAATTAAACCTAAATGATGAAGTTTATGCAGCATTTGACGGAGAAGTAAGAATGGCAAAACGTTACAGTGGTTATGGCAATCTTATCGTCATAAGACATCCTAATGGACTCGAAACCTGCTACGGACATTTAAATAAAATGAAAGTAAAAATAAACCAGCAAGTTAAAGCCGGTGATTTAATTGGTTTAGGTGGCCGCACGGGAAGAGCATCAACTACTCATTTGCACTTTGAAACCCGCTTTTTAGGAGATGCTTTTAATTCAGCCAAATTACTCGATTATGATAATTTCGCTTTAAGATCAGATACATTGGTGATTGACAGAAATACTTTTATCAAATCAAAAAACTTTAAATACAAGAAAAATAAAAGAGGAAAACGCGTAAAAGTTTATTTTGAAGATCCTTCCTCCGAAGAAAATACACCGGTAAATACCAATACCACCATTGTATATCTGGAAGAAGCCGACGAAAACGGGACAACCTCCATTGAAGAAAAACCGCTTGGCAATGTTGATTCAATTTACAGCAACGTGGATGCTGCCTCTACTAACAAATTAACTAAAAAAACTGCAGTAAAAGAAGCTAAAACAACCAAAGCAGTTAATGAGAAAAAACTCAAAAAAGAAAAACCAGGTTTTTATAAAGTTCGCAAGGGTGATACATTATCAAAAATTGCACGAAACAACGGGACAAGCGTTAAGGACCTCTGTAAGATCAATAAAATAGATGAAAATGCTATTTTAAGTTTGGGCAGTAAGATAAAACTAAAATAAACTATTACTATATTAAAATGCAAAGAAGGCGGAATTTATTCTGCCTTCTTTGTTTTGGGGAAATAGGTTCTGCTTAAAATGTAATATATTATGGGAATTAATAAAATATTGAAAGATAGGAATATTTCTTTCTATTAAACTTCATTTCTATATTAGATTTTACAAATTTCTTAACTACAAATTATCAGATAATTGCTATTTTTGCAGTTAAAATAAAACATCAATGGAAAGTTATTTCGAAAATTTCAGACAGCAAACGATTGGTAACGATTTATATTTCGAAACGCCTTATGGAATAAAAAAGATGATTTATGCCGATTGGGTGGCAAGCGGAAGATTATATGCTCCTATCGAAAAGAAGATGACAGAGGAAATCGGACCTTATGTTGGAAATACGCATACCGAAACCAGCGAAACCGGTACCATGATGACCAATGCCTATCATCTGGCATTGAAAAAGATAAAACATCATGTAAATGCTGGTCCGGATGATGTAATCATTACTTTTGGCTCAGGCATGACGGGTGTAATCAATAAGCTGCAACGCATGCTGGGATTAAAATTATGTGGTAACCTGACAGGTAAGCCCTGTCTGAAAGAAAATGAACGTGCAGTTGTATTTATTACCCATATGGAACATCATTCCAATCATACATCCTGGCTGGAAACCAATGCAGATGTAATCGTACTTAAACCCAACAAAGATCTGCTGATTGATCTGAATGAATTAAAAATACAACTTGAAAAATACAAGGACAGAAAATTAAAAATCGGGAGTTTTACAGCCTGCTCAAATGTAACAGGAGTAGGAACCCCCTATTATGCAATGGCAAAACTGATGCATGAATTTGGAGGCTTTTGTTTTATCGATTTCGCAGCTTCAGCTCCTTATGAGGTTATCAATATGCATCCTGAAGATCCAACAGCAAAATTAGATGCAGTGATGTTTTCTCCTCATAAATTTTTAGGCGGACCTGGCACTTCCGGAGTATTGGTATTCGATTCTTCTATTTATCATAATGCTACACCCGACCAGCCGGGAGGTGGCACTGTAGACTGGACCAATGCCTGGGGTGAATATAAATATGTAGACGATATCGAAGCACGGGAAGATGGTGGCACACCTGGCTTTTTACAGGCAATCAGAACTGCTTTATGTATTGAAGTTAAAAATCAGATGGGTGTCATGAATATCGCCAAACGCGAAGAAGAACTGGTTGATATAGCTTTTAAGGAATTGAGCAGCATTCCCAAACTTCATATTTTAGCAGATAATATTAAACATCGTTTAGGAATAATCTCTTTTTATATCGAAAATATTCACTATAACTTAATTGTAAAATTATTGAACGACAGATTTGGAGTTCAGGTTCGTGGTGGCTGTGCATGTGCCGGTACATACGGACATTATTTATTGGATGTAAGTTATGAAAAATCAAAACAGATTACCAATCTGATTAATATAGGCAATTTATCTCAAAAACCGGGTTGGGTCAGAGTTTCATTACATCCATGTATGACCAATGAGGAATTGTATGTTTTAACTTCAGCTATTGAACAAATCGCAAAGCATCATACTGAATGGGAAAAGGAGTATGAGTATAATATTCACACCAATGAATTTCATCATAAACTTAAATCTTCTGCCATGGACAAAAGGCTGGCACAATGGTTTAATATTGAGTAATTCTGTACAAAATTAATTTAAGCAAATGACAAACGAAAACTCCAGAAAAGTCGAGGGATTATCCTCATTAATCGGAAATACTCCTATACTTGCAATAAAATTCGTGTATAAAGGAGAAGAGAGAATCATCTATGCGAAATCCGAAAATCTTAATATGACAGGAAGTATTAAAGACAGAATGGCATATTTCATTATAAATAATGCGTATAAACAAGGTATTCTTCACCCCGGTGATATGATTATAGAAGCAACCAGTGGAAATACCGGTATATCTTTTTCTGCTATCGGAAGAGCTTTAGGACATCCTGTTACTATTTTTATGCCGGACTGGATGAGTCAGGAAAGAATAAATCTGATTAAAAGTTTTGGAGCTGTCATCAATCTTGTAAGCATGGAAGAAGGTGGATTTTTAGGGAGTATTAAAATGAGTGAAGCACTCGCTGCTGAAAATAAAAATTCTTTTCTTCCCAGACAGTTTTCAAACTGTGATAATATTCAGGCTCATTATTCAACAACCGGTCCCGAATTATGGTGGCAAATGAAAATGCGTCATCTGAGTATAGATGCATTTGTTGCCGGTGTTGGAACCGGTGGAACAATAATGGGGGTTGGTAAATACCTGAAAGAAATGAATCCTGAAATTACAATCCATCCATTGGAACCATCTAATTCTCCTACATTAACTACAGGATACAAAGTTGGGAAACACCGGATACAAGGAATCTCCGATGAATTTATCCCTTCCATTGTTGAATTGGATAAGCTGGACGATATCGTGAGTATTGATGATGGGGATGCCATAATTATGGCTCAGAAACTGGCAAGTATGGGAATCGCTGTCGGAATTTCATCAGGAGCCAATTTCCTGGGAGCTTTGAAAAAACAAAATGAAATCGGAAAAGATAAAGTGATAGTAACCGTTTTTTCTGATGACAATAAAAAATATCTAAGTACTGATCTGGCGAAATGCGAGCCAATTAATAAAGATTTCTTATCAACTGATGTTGAATTAATTAGCTTCAGGGCTTTTAAACGTGTCTGTTTTACCTGTTGTGACCCTGTGGATTGTGTAGAAGCGGTTTTTGAGCATGATGATAATTTTAAACTTCCTCACTGCCCGAGACGTCATTAATTATGATGTTTACTAATAGAAATTAAAGATTTAATTCTTTTAAATACTTAAAAAATAATTCCATCCCTTTACGTTTATTATCATCCAAACTGTAACTGATATTATTGATAAAATAATCAGTAGCATCCACACTTTTGGGGATAAATTCTTTAAAGTATCTAACAGTTTCATTTATATGTTCTACTCCGAATTTCAAAGTTTTATTAAAATCTGAGATAAAATCCAGAGAGAGTTTCTTATTGGCAACCCAACAAGCAAATACAAAAGGTAATGAAGTAAAATTAATCCATTCTTCGGCCAAATCAAAAACATAAGGATATTTATCTGTGGCAGTAAAGGTTTTATCTCCAATAAGAACGATAGCCTCATCCTTATTCAGATTATGATTGAATGTGGAATCTGATTTTTCCCATGCGGGATTTATCTTCCAGTAGTTTTGCGCCAGCACCTTCACCAATTGTACAGAAGTTCGGGATTCATAGTCAAGATAAATTTTTGAAATATTATGCAGTGGCTGATGGCTTAACAATAAAACTGTTTTTACTTTTCCAACAGCTCCTATACAATAATCAGTAATAATTTCAGGTGTTTTAATCAATGGAATTACAGCTACAGGCACCAATCCAATGTCAACATTCCCATCCATCAACTTTTGTGCACAAATTGCCGGAACATCTTTTTCTACAGAAAAATTATTCAGAAAAGCAGAATTCTCAATACCAAAAATAAAAGGAAAAGTATTCAGATAAGAAACTGCTGATATTTTAATCATGTTTAATGCATTAATATACCACAAAATTACGAACAATCAAACAAACCGGCAACTAAATTTTGAAAAATATAAGCATTTTAGCTTTTTATTTATTATTTTAGCATTTCAATACGTCTTTCAGCTCAAATAAAAAGGAAAAAAGCATGAACTATCTATTTGATTTAATAACTATAAGAACACCACTTCACAAAAAAAACAAGAAAGGTGAAAACGATACATTACGTCATGATTACCATAAAGCCAAGGAATTCTACCAATTACAAAATACGATAAAAAGAATCCTTAAAGATATTTTTTTAATTGCACTGGGTATTCTTTCTGCAGGTTTTGGATTGAAAGGTTTCTTATTACCAAATGGATTTATTGATGGTGGTGCTGTTGGGATTTCATTGTTAATCAATAATGTCAGCTCAATCAATCTTTCAATATTATTGATATTGGTAAACATTCCATTTATACTTTTAGGCTTAAAAACGATAAGTAAAGAATTTGCATTAAAAACTACCTTAGCAATCATTGCATTGGCATTAGTTGTGGCATATTTACCCTATCCGCAGATAACTCAGGATAAACTATTGGTCGCTGTTTTTGGTGGATTTTTTCTCGGTGCCGGAATTGGATTAGCTGTAAGAGGAGGAAGTGTGATAGATGGTACCGAAGTATTGGCAATAGCAATTTACAGAAGAATTGGTATTTCTGTGGGAGACATTATTTTAATCATTAACATTCTTATTTTTATTGTTGCAGCTTATCTTTTATCTATTGAAACTGCACTTTATTCAGTACTTATCTATTTGTCAGCTTCAAAAACTGTAGATTTTATCATTGAAGGTATAGAGGAACTTACAGGAGTAAGTGTTATTTCTGTAAAGTCAGAAGAAATCCGTGATATGATTATTACAGATATGGGAAAAGGTGTTACTATTTATAATGGAGAAAGAGGATATGGAAGGACAGGAAGTAACCAGAATAAAGAAATTAAAATTATATTCACCGTAATTACACGTTTAGAAGTAAATAAACTTAACGCTTCCATCAAAAAGATTGATCCCAATGCGTTTATTTTTATGAATAGTATAAAAGACAGTAAAGGAGGAATGATCAAAAAAAGACCTTTAAAATAACCTAAACAATAATATCTTTGGCTTTTGCCTTAATTTTTTTTCTTACACTAAAAGGCACATGCAAGTCGCTTTCGATGTTTTCGCCTAAAAGCTCCCTTATGACAACCGATGCTATCAAACATGCAAAAATTGATGGCATATAAGAAATGGTTCCAACTGTAGTTTTTTTGTTGGGTTCTTTTTCATTGAGAACAAAGGCTTGTTTAGGAATAACTTCAGTAGAAAAAACAGTTTTAAATCCGGAATATATTCCAAGACTGTGTAATCTTTTCCTAAGAATATCAGCTAATGGGCAGGTATGCGTTTGTGAGATATCTGCAATGTGGATATGAGAAGGATCCATTTTACCTCCGGCACCCATAGAACTTATCAGTTTTAAACCGGCTTCAAGTGACTGATTTATAAGTTGTATCTTAGGAGAAAGTGTATCTATCGCATCAACGACATAATCATAATGGGAGGAATTCACTATATCGGTCAATCGTTGATCTTTGATGTATTCTGTGATGATTTCAATTTGCAGAATAGCATTTATTTCTTTTAATCTGTCAGCTAAAACTTCAGTTTTATTTTTACCCTCATTGCTAATTAATGCACACAATTGTCGATTCCGATTACTAGCATGAACCAAATCACCATCTACAATTGTTATTCTCCCAATACCTGCCCTGCATAAAAGTTCAGCTGTATAAGCTCCTACCCCACCCAGACCAACAATCAACACATGAGATTTCTGTAATATTTCAATATTTTCATCTCCCAAAAGCAGTGAAGTACGTACATACCATAAATTTTCGTCCATCTCTAATTTTTATTGCTTATATTGGTGTTATCACTTACTTTCATTCAATATCTTTTTCGTTTTCGTTATTTCTAAGTTACAATTTAGCAAGCAAAAATCCGGCTGTATGTGATCTTTTACAATTTACAATATCTTCCGGTACACCTTCAAATATAACTTCACCACCTTTGCTGCCACCATCGGGTCCCAAATCTATAACCCAATCAGCACATTTTATAATATCCATGTTGTGCTCAATAACAATTACTGTATGACCATTTGCAATTAAAGCGTCAAATGCAGATTTTAGCTTATTGATATCGTGAAAGTGCAATCCTGTAGTTGGTTCGTCAAAAATGAAAAGCATAGGTTTATCAGAAAAGCCTTTCGATAAAAAGGAAGCAAGTTTGATACGCTGTGCTTCTCCACCACTTAATGAACTTGAAGATTGACCTAGTTTAATATATCCCAACCCAACATCAGCCAAAGGTTGTAATTTATGAACAATTTTATTTTCGAGTGAAGAAGGCTTTTTATTCACACCAAAGAATTCTAATGACTGATGTACAGTCATGTTCAAAATATCTGTAATATTTTTTTCGTTAAATTTAACATCCAGTACCTCTTCTTTAAATCTTTTACCACCACAGCTCTCACAAACCAGGCTTACATCAGCCATAAACTGCATTTCAATCTTAACATAACCATCCCCTTCACATTCTTCACATCTTCCTCCTTCGATGTTAAAAGAGAAAAAACCGGGTTTATATCCGCGTGTTTTTGCCAATTGTTGTTCAGCATACAATGACCTGATTTCGTCGTAAGCTTTTACATAAGTAGCAGGATTCGAACGGGAAGACTTGCCTATCGGATTTTGGTCAACAAACTCAACATCAACAATATGATTATAATCTCCTTCAATTTTATCGAATTTTCCTGTTTTTTCGCCATAGCCTCCATATAATTTCTTTAATGCAGGATACAAAACCGTTTTAATTAAAGATGATTTTCCAGAACCACTAACGCCTGAAACAACAGTCATTACATTTAATGGAAATTTAACATCAATTGATTTTAAATTATTTTCCCTGGCACCTTTTATGGCTATAAAATCTTTCCATTTACGTCTTTTTTCGGGAACTTCAATTTTTTTAATTCCATTCAGATAGTTGGCTGTTAAGCTTTTATTTTCCTTTAACAAAGTTTTAAAACTACCTTCAAAAACCACTTCACCTCCATGGATTCCGGCTAGAGGACCAATATCAATAATATAATCTGCTGATTTCATGATTTCTTCATCATGTTCAACGATAATTACTGTGTTACCAAGATCTTTTAATTGAGAAAGCACTTTTATCAAACGATGCGTATCCCGGGGATGTAAACCAATACTGGGTTCATCTAATATATACATAGAACCAACCAATGAGCTTCCCAAAGATGTAGCCAGATTAATACGCTGTGATTCACCCCCCGATAATGTAGCAGATAAACGATTGAGTGTTAAATATCCCAATCCGACATCTTCAATAACCTGCAAACGGTTTATAATTTCAGTCAATAATCTTTTAGCTATTTTATAATCAAAATCTGTCAGTTCAATATTTTTAAAGAATAAAAGGACTTCGTTCACTGGCATTAATACGATATCAGTAATTGACTTTTCTGATACTTTAACATAAGCAGCATCTTTACGTAAACGACTCCCTTTACAATCAGGACAAACTGTTTTACCCCTATACCTTGAAAGCATTACACGATATTGTATTTTATACGTCTGTTCTTCAACAAATTTAAAGAAATCGTTGATGCCACCAAAATCTTTATTGCCAGTCCAAAGTAATTCTTTTTGAGATGCAGATAAATCATAATAAGCTTTGTGAATCGGAAAATCAAACTTATAGGCATGTTTTATCAATTCCATTTTCCATTCACTCATTTTCTCGCCTTTCCAACATACTACTGCATCTTCATATACTGAAAGTGCTTTGTTAGGAATAACAAGATCTTCATCAATTCCAATAACAGATCCAAATCCTTCACAAGTTTTGCAGGCACCATAAGGATTGTTGAAACTAAATAAGTTAACACTTGGTTCTTCAAAGCTAATGCCATCCAATTCAAAACGGTTTGAAAAAGTAGTTTTGATTGATTTATCTTCTAAAATACATTCCACGGTACATTCACCTTCACCTTCAAAAAAAGCAGTTTGCACCGAATCAGCCAGACGAGAATTTAAATCTTCATCACCTTTTTTTACTACTAACCTGTCAATTAATATTGAAATATTTTTAAGCTTTTCGGGAAGCTTTTGTAAAAAATCTTCAATTTTTATAATTTCGTTCTTGTATAATATTCTTGTAAATCCTTGTTGAATAATGATCTGTAACTGTTCTTCAATGGACCTGCCCAATTTAACCATTAAAGGAGAAGAAATAATTACTTTGGCACCCTCATCTTTTGAAATTATAAAATCGACAACATTGCTGATACTGTCACGTTTAACTTCTTTTCCTGAAACAGGAGAAATTGTTTTCCCAATTCTGGCAAAAAGAAGTTTTAAATATTCATAAATTTCAGTAGAAGTGCCGACAGTAGAACGGGGATTGCGATTGTTTACCTTTTGTTCAATGGCAATTGCAGGTGAAATCCCATTGATATAATCTACTTCCGGTTTTGACATCCTGCCTAAAAACTGACGTGCATATGCACTTAAACTTTCTACATAACGACGTTGACCTTCAGCATACAAAGTATCAAATGCCAGTGATGATTTACCTGAACCAGATAATCCGGTAATTACAACTATTTTGTTTCTGGGAATAGCAACATCTATATTTTTTAAATTATGAACTCTCGCCCCTTTAATGAATATATATTTTTTAGTATCTTGTTTATCAGTACTTTCTACTTGCATTTTGAAGTCAGTTTTGGTTTTCAAAAGTACAAAAAATATGAGAAGCCAAGAGAAATATTAAATTATATTGAAAAAAAAGAAAATAAATTAAAAAAAAAATTGTTTTGCTAAAAAAAACATTATCTTTGCGAGCTAATTAAATAAAATAAATTTTTCAATTTAAACTGGAGGATCATTATCGAATAAATATTTACTCTTTTTTCACATAACAAAAGGAGGTTCGCATGGATGCCAATGTTTTAACAGACAATGAGCTTATTGCTAAATATTTAGATGGTAATCACCAGATGCTCGAATGTTTAATTTCCCGCCATCAAAAGAAGGTTTTTTCCTATATCTTAATTATTGTTAAAGATAAAGCTATTGCTGAAGATATTTTTCAGGATACTTTTATCAAAATAATCAACACTATTCGTTCAGGTTATTATAAAGAAGAAGGGAAATTTATCCAATGGGCAATGCGTATTGCTCACAATCTAACGATAGATCATTTCAGACGTATTAAAAAGATCCCTACCATTGAAAATAAGGACGATTTCAATATTTTTGATACCATCAAAGTATATGATGAATCTATTGAAGAAAAAATGATCACTGAACAAATTCATGCTGATGTTAAATCCTTATTGGAAATGTTGCCAGATGAACAAAAAGAAGTAATCATCCTTCGTCATTATGCCGATATGAGCTTCAAAGACATCGCTGAACACACCAATGTAAGCATTAATACTGCACTTGGTCGTATGCGGTATGCCCTTATAAATATGCGAAAAATTATGAAAGAAAAATCTATACAACTTTCTGCATAATTTTTTCATTTTTCTACAATATTCCTATTTTTTTTTCGTTTGATTTGTTTACATATAAAATATTTACAAAGCCTATGAAAAAAAGCTACACTTTCCATGCTGATAATTTGTTATATACTCAAAAGCTGTTTCCTGTGAATCAATCTATTAATTATGATGAAGATAAGTTTTTACCAGGTAAACACATTATTCAAAATTTGATAAATTATTCAAAATCATTGAATATTATTAAACTTCAATCCATCGGTACTTTCGGTTTAATATCAAATTAGTGAATTGTTGCAGGTTGATCAACTAATCAATCATTTTTCACTTAACAAATTATATTACTTTTGCTTATCATTCCGAATTATATCCCGGGAATAAGAAAATTTATGTCTTTTGAAATAAACTTTTAACTAAATGCTGACTAAAGAAAGATTTCGATTAGTTATTGAATATTTTACACAAAACAAACCCATTGCTGAGACTGAACTCCATTACGAAAATCCTTTCCAGTTACTTGTAGCTGTTATACTATCTGCTCAATGCACTGATAAAAGAGTCAATTTAATTACACCTCCATTTTTCAGAAAGTTTCCAGATGCAGCTTCACTTTCAATTGCTAAACAAGAAGAAGTATATGAGTTGATTAAATCCTGTTCATATCCTAATAATAAAGCAAAAAGTTTATTGGGTATGGCAAAAGGATTGCTTGAAGAATTTAATGGCAAGATGCCCAGTGATATCGATGACTTGCAAAAATTACCCGGTGTTGGACGAAAAACTGCCAATGTAATTGCTTCCGTCGTTTTCAACAAACCAGCCATGGCTGTCGATACCCACGTTTTTAGGGTTTCAGAAAGGATTGGTTTAACAACAAATTCTAAAAATCCTTTAGAAACCGAAATGCAATTGGTAAAATACATTCCAAAAAACAAAATTCCCATAGCCCATCACTGGTTAATATTACATGGACGTTATGTATGCATTGCCCGAAAACCAAAATGTGAGGAATGTGAATTAAAAGCTTTTTGCAGATATTATGAAAAAACTGTTTCACAAAAGTAAGGCTATCTTATTTTGTAAACTTATGGATAGTTAATTTATGCTGAGGAAATAAATTACATAATTCTGAGCAATCTGCAAGTTCAAAATCGCTAAAATCAAAGCCAGGAGCAACAGTACATCCAACAAGAGCATATGAATTATTCATATCAACTTTAGCTGCAAACCAGGTATTACGGGGTATAACAATTTGGAATTCAGTCTTATCATCAATAATTTCACCTAAATGCTTTAACGAAAGAACTCCATTTTCATCAATAACATATAGCGTAAGCGCGCTCCCTTTATAAAAATGCCAGATTTCTTCAGATTGAATACGATGAAAAGCAGAAAAATCCTCACTTTCCAATAAAAAATAAATGGAAGTTGAGTAACATCTATTGCCTTTAAATCGATGAGGTAAAGCTGAACCTGGAATTGTTTCATCTGAACGGTAAACTTCTTTGAAATACCCTCCTTCAGGATGTTTTAGCAATCCAAGTTTTTCAATCCAATCGCTAGCGTTTTTTTCCATTATTGAAAAAAGCTAAAATTTACTTTTCCATATAAGCGATGATCAAAAAAATGCGGATGATTTTCGAAATTAAACTCACGCGAGTGTTCTATCACTAAAAAACCTTCTGCTGTAAGTAAATTCTTTTCAAAAATAATATCGGGAATAGTTTGTATACCATCCATATCATAGGGAGGATCTGCAAAAATCAAATCAAAAGGTGTATTGACAAACTTCAGAAAATTAAAAACATTGGTCTTTATAATATGAATATTTGTAATTTTAAAAGCTTCAGCCGTTTTCTTAATAAAGTCAGTACATTTAAAATTGTTATCGATTGAAGTAACCGATATACAACCTCTAGATATTAATTCTAATGAAATATTTCCTGTTCCAGAGAACAAATCTAATGCTTTAATATTTTGAAAATCAATATGATTATTCAAAATATTAAATAAACTTTCTTTAGCAATATCTGTAGTAGGACGAACGGGAAGGTTCGATGGTGGATTGAATTTCCTACCTCTTAAAACACCGCTTACTATTCGCATTTATTTAGATTTAAAAGCGTAAATAAGAATGTTCAGGTATTTCATTAAAATTAGCTTTTAATTTATTCATTGATACATTATTAGCAAAATGAACTGTCATTATATATTTTAAAAGTAATAAATGAATAGATGATTCTCCTGCGATTTTACCCATAAGTATTAATTCAGTTTTGATTGGATCACAATCGAATTGTTTCATGGCAAAAAGCAGATAATATAAGAAATCTTCTTTTAAATTAAACTTAAAAGTATTGTATAACTGTAATTTACCATTTCTCAATATAATAAGTTCAAATTCATTGTTTCCAATATTTACAAATACAAGATCAGATTTTTCTGTAATAGGAAAATTATGAAATACACTTTTAATAAAACCTGATGAGTGATGTATTATTTTTGCATCTGTA
>CAIUKU010000286.1 GCA_903899825.1 uncultured Bacteroidales bacterium
ACTTTAGCGTCCTGTATTATAACAAAAACAATAAGTAATATGAAAGCCTACAAAGCCATCATTTTAACCTTTATCATCACTTTAATTATTTCTTTAACTGCAACAGCACAAAGGAATTATACACAAGAAGCAGATGATGCTTTTAAATTGGAACAGTATAATCTATCCATTGATAAATACAAAAAAGCGTATACGAAAGTGAAGCAGAACAGAGCTGAAAAGAACAGAATTCTTTTTCAGATAGCTGAAGCATACAGAATGATGGGGAATACCAAAAACGCAGAAATAGCATATAAAAGAGCTATAAAAGTTAATTATTTTAAACAGGAACCTAAAGTATACTCATACCTTGCTGATGCACTCAGAGTGAATCAGAAGTATGATGAAGCTATGGAAATGTATCAGAAGTATTTAAAATTAGTTCCCGGTGATGAGAAAGCGATGAATGGGCTGGAATCCTGTAAAGTTGCCGGAGAATGGATTAACAAACCTACCCGTTACGAAGTTACCAATATGAAACGCTGGAATACGCGTGATAATGAGTGGGCACCCTGTTTTGGTGACCGTAAAAAGTACAACGAACTGGTTTTTTCTACAACAGGAAGTGGTGTTACCGGAAAAGGTGAAGATGCATGGACCGGTATGGGTTTTTCTGATTTTTTTGTTATCAGTCAGGATAGAAAAGGAAATTGGGATGCGCCACAATTACTTGACATTGAATTCATGGTAAATACTGAAGTAAACGAAGGTGAAGCAAGTTTTAGTGAAAATGGAAATGCTATTTACTTTACACGTTGTGGGGTTGAAAAAAAGAAACGCCTTGGTTGTCAGATTTATACTTCAACCAAAAAAGGAAAAGGATGGGATGAAGCCGTTGCTGTTGAATTAGGTTCTGAAGATTATGATTATGTTCATCCTGCTATCAGTGGCGATGAACTTACAATTTATTTTGCCTCTAATATTCCAAATGGATTAGGAGAGTTTGATATCTGGTGTGCCAAAAGAGAGAAGAAAACAAAACCATTTGCAAAACCTGTAAATTTAGGACCCAATATTAATACAATTGGCAAAGAAATGTTTCCAACTTTAAGGTATGATACAGTGCTGTATTTCTCATCAAATAGCCGTGTTGGAATAGGTGGATATGATATTTACAAAACTTCAAAAGTAAAAGATGAATGGACCCTTGCTCAAAATATGGGTTCACCTGTTAATTCTTATGGTGATGATATGAGTATGGTATTTTATCCTGATGGTGAAAGAGGTTTTTTTGCATCCAATCGTAAAGAAGGCCGTGGTGGAGATGATTTGTGGTCATTTATACTTCCTCCATTGTTGTATACACTACAGGGAACTGTCCGCGATGACAATACCCTGCAGTTAATGAGCGGTGTAGTTATTAAAATGACGGGTTCAAACGGAACTACCATTGAAACCAAAACCAATAATAAAGGGGTTTATAAATTTGATGATAAACAGGTTTTAACCAATGTAACGTATACATTGTCTGTTAAAAAAGACAAATATTTTGGTGAAGAAGGAAAAATTTCATCTGTTGGTCTCAATGCCAATAAAGATTTTGTGTATGATTTTAAATTAAGACCTATTCCAAAAGATCCTATTTTGTTGCCTGAAATTTTGTATGATTTAGCTAAATGGGATTTAAAAGAAAAATATCAGGATTCTTTGATTGATCTTATTAAAACATTGGAAGCCAATCCAACCATCGTTATTGAATTACGTTCACATACCGATTCACGTCGTATTCCTATGACCAATGATACATTATCGCAAAGAAGGTCACAAAGTGTTGTTGATTATCTAATTCTGAGAGGAATTGCTTCAGGAAGACTCGTTGCCAAAGGTTATGGCGAAAAGATTCCACGTACGCTTTCAAACCAGACTACTTCAATATACAACGGAAAATCATTTACCTTTCCAGCCGGTGTTACACTTACCGACGAATATGTTAAAGCTATTAAAAATGTAGATGAAAGAGAAGCTGCCTACCAGCTGAACCGTAGAACTGAATTCAGTATATTGCGTGATGATTTTGTCCCTATGCCTAAAAATGATACCTTGCCAATTGGTAATGTTGCAATAGTAGGCGATAAAGCGGAAAATACAGTTGAATTTACTATAGGCGCCAATGGCGTTCAGGAAATCCCCTGTATTGTTAACAACATCTCATTGAAAATGGCAATAGATGATAAAGCTAAAACTGCAAGTTTTTCTTATGAAGATGCAATGACATTTCTTCAAACCGGACGTATCAGTAAAAATGATTTCAAAGAAAACGAAAAAGCAATCGATAAAGATGGTAATATTATAGAAAAGTCTACGATTATTATTAAATCTGTTAAACTTGCCAATGCCGAAGTTAAAAACATTGAAGCAATTGTATTGAAAAATATGAAGGTCTCGCTGATTATTGATAAAACCAATTTGAGTAAATTCGGTGAAGTTAGCGTTGATAAAACGAAGAAAATACTGACAATTAATTAATAACAATTTTAAAAACATCCCGATTTGCAGTCGGGATGTTTTGTTTCCAGCCATGAGCAATCCATTAAAATACGATTTAAGGGGAGTATCTGCATCAAAAGAAGATGTACACAATGCAATTAAAGATATTGATAAAGGCCTTTTCCCAAAAGCATTCTGTAAAGTTGTACCCGATTTATTGGGTGGTGATGCTGAATATTGTAATATAATGCACGCAGATGGTGCCGGTACCAAATCATCACTTGCTTATATCTATTGGAAAGAAACGGCTGATCTTTCAGTCTGGAAAGGCATTGCCCAGGATGCAATTGTGATGAACCTGGATGATTTGTTGTGTGTCGGAATTACTGACAATATTTTGCTTTCATCCACCATTGGAAGAAACAAAAACCTTATTCCTGCAGAAGTAATAGCTGAAATTATTAATGGTACCGAAACATTCCTTGCCGAATTAAGAGCCAATGGAATAGGTATTTATTCAACCGGAGGTGAAACTGCTGATGTAGGTGATCTGGTTAGAACCATTATAGTAGATTCTACTGTAACTGCCCGTGCCAGGCGCAGCGATATTATCTCTAACCATAACATACAGGACGGTGATGTAATAATTGGCTTAGCCTCTGACGGAAAAGCCAATTATGAAAGTTTTTACAACTGCGGTATGGGCAGCAATGGTCTGACTTCTGCTCGCCATGATGTTTTTAATAATGCTTACGCTGAAAAATATCCTGAAAGTTACGACAACAATATTCACAAAGAGCTGGTGTATTCCGGTAATTTATTACTTACTGATGCTACAGAAATTGAAGGAATCAATGCCGGTAAAATGGTTTTGTCTCCAACCCGTACCTATGCTCCTGTAATTAAAAAGATACTTGATCAGCATAGAAAAAATATTAATGGTTTGATTCATTGCAGTGGAGGGGCACAAACCAAGGTTTTACATTTTATCGAAAATTTGCGGGTAATAAAAGACAATCTTTTCGATACACCTGCACTTTTCAAAATGATACAATCGCAGTCACAAACACCCTGGAGTGAAATGTATAAAGTCTTTAATATGGGACACCGTATGGAAATATATATTCATCCTGATTTTGCCGGTGAAATTATTGAAATTTCAAAATCTTTTGGAATTGATGCTAAAATTATAGGACGATGCGTGTTTGCTGAAAGGAAATCTGTTACTATTCAATCTGTATATGGTGAGTTTACCTATTAGTAGAGTATAAAAGCTAAGAATCTTCAAACTCAAAATACAGACTTTAAAATTTCCAAATTACATATTTACATCCTTGCTAATTAGAATAAGTAAATTTTGGTAGTTTTTATGATAATTATTGTATTATTTACCATTTTCTTTTTTCAATAAACCCGGATTTCTCATTTCTTTACATCGTTTTTACGATGCTAATTCCACAACGATATAACAAACGTATCGTATTTTATTGTACTTTTGCAAACTGAAAACCTAAAGAAATGTTAGAAAAATTAGAAGCCATCCATAAACGATACCTGGAGATTGCGGAGCAGATGAATGATCCGGAAATCATGTCGGATATGAAACGCTATATTAAACTGAGTAAGGATTTTAAAGATCTGCAACCGGTTATTGAAGCCTATAAAAAATATGACAATATTGTTGCCAATATTGCCCATGCCAAAGAAGTACTGAACAATGAAAAAGATGAAGATTTCAGGGCCATGGCAAAAGATGAACTCAATACACTGATTGAAGAAAAGGATAAAATGGAGGACGACATCCGTTTTATGTTAATTCCTGCTGATCCGAATGATGGTAAAAATGCCATCATCGAAATCAGAGCCGGTACAGGTGGCGACGAAGCCAGTATTTTTGCAGGTGATCTTTACCGTATGTACGTAAAATACTGTGAAGCCCGTAAATGGAAGGTAGAACTGGTAGATGTTACCGAAGGAACGGTTGGTGGTTATAAAGAAGTTATTATCAACGTAAGCGGCGAAAATGTCTACAGTCAGATGAAATACGAATCAGGTGTACACCGTGTGCAAAGGGTTCCTCAGACCGAAACACAGGGACGTGTGCATACATCGGCTGCTTCTGTGGTTGTATTGCCTGAAGCCGAAGAATTTGACGTTGATTTAAAAACTTCTGATATCCGTAAAGATACTTATTGTGCTTCCGGACCAGGCGGACAATCGGTAAATACAACCTATTCGGCCATCAGGTTAACGCATATTCCAACCGGCATAGTAGTTACCTGTCAGGATCAGAAATCACAGATGAAAAATTACGACAAAGCACTGGTGGTTTTGCGGTCGAGAATATACGAACTGGAATACAAAAAACACCTGGAAGAAATGTCGAAGACCCGTAAAACCATGGTTTCTACCGGCGACCGTTCGGCTAAAGTGCGTACCTATAATTATCCTCAAAGCAGGGTTACCGATCATCGTATCAATTTTACCATGTATAATTTATCGACCTATATGGATGGCGATATTCAGGAATTAATTGATGCTTTGCAACTGGCCGAAAATGCGGAACGATTGAAAGAAGCGATTGGATAGAAAGTTTGTAAAATAGTCACGGGGTGACTTTAAGTCATCCCCGTGACTAAAAAATATTTAATATGAAAAAGCAGGAATTAATTGATATTATCAGACAAAAGAAATCATTTCTTTGTGTTGGGCTGGATAGTGATTTGACGAAAATACCCAAACATTTGTTAGAAGCAGAAGATCCTATCTTTGAATTTAACCGTGAGATCATTGATGCAACCATTGATGTGGCGGTGGCTTACAAGCCCAACCTTGCCTTTTATGAAGCCATGGGTATCAATGGTTTGCTTTCGCTCGAAAGAACCGTTAATTATCTTGAAGAATTCAGAAACGAAGTATTTGTAATTGCCGATGCCAAACGTGGCGATATTGGCAATACTTCACAGCAATATGCCAACGCTTTTCTATCGCACGAAGGTTTCGGTTTCGACGCCATTACGGTGGCGCCTTATATGGGTGAAGATTCGGTAAAGCCTTTTTTATCTCTGCCCGAAAAATGGGTAATTCTGCTTGCACTTACTTCCAACAAGGGAGCTTTTGATTTCCAGTTGCTGGAGACCGAAAACAAACGTAAACTCTATGAAGAAGTCCTCATCAAATCCAAAGAATGGGGGACTTCCGAAAACATGATGTATGTGGTAGGTGCTACCCAGGCCAAGATGCTGGAAAATATCCGCAACATTGTTCCCGAACACTTTTTGCTGGTTCCCGGGGTTGGTGCTCAGGGTGGAAGCCTGGCCGAAGTTTGCCATTATGGAATGAACAAAGACGGCGGTCTCCTTATCAATGCCTCCCGAAGCATATTGTATGCCTCAGATAAAGAAGATTTTGCACTAAAAGCAGCCGAAGAAGCATTTGCAATGCAAAGTGAAATGGAAGTTTTGATGGCGAAACATCTCTAATTCTTCTTTTTGTAAAAAAACAGAGGCAGGCTGATTTATATCAATAATTATATTATTTTAACATCATAAATAATCATTACTAAAAGCTAAGGTTAGCCACCTTTTTTTGGAGACTTTCCCTTCTTTTGGTAAGGTTATAAACAAGTTAGCAGCCATTATACAAGCACCGTAAACAACAAATGAAAAACAAAAAAAATCAAATATTATGACGTATCCATTCATTCCTATCGGACTAATTTCGATATTCATCCTTGTCATCTTATATCTTTTAATTATTAAAAAAGATATGAAACAACTTAAAACCGTATTATATCCAGGATTATTCTTTATTGCCATCTGGGCTGTGA
>CAIUKU010000287.1 GCA_903899825.1 uncultured Bacteroidales bacterium
AAAATAATATAATAAGAAATAGACTCAAAACTAACTAAAAATAAGGTTAATAAGGTTGAGTATCCAGTTAATTTCTTTTTTTCTACTAAGGTTAAAAAAACCTTATTTTTAGCCATTAACCTTAGTACAAATAATACTTAAAAGAATAAAAACCTTATTACCTTATTAAAACCCGAAGGGTTTTTAGGTTTATTGAAACTTAAACTGGTGAAATGATTTTTAATTTGATAGTAAAGATAGACAGCTCAGTTTAGCTATAGCTGAGACAGAGGTATTTTGTAATTTATAACCGTTGCAGGAGAATCCATCCCGTTTCAGACAGCAAACCAATGGAAGCTGATACAATTGAAAAGTCAGATGAATTTACTTCACCAACCCATTTTCAATTAAATACTGCATAATCTGCACTGCATTGGTAGCTGCACCTTTGCGGAGATTGTCAGCTACTATCCATAAATTCAGCGTATTGGAGTTGGATTCATCACGGCGGATTCTTCCAACGAATACTTCGTCTTTGCCTTCTGAAAGCATTGGCATTGGGTAAATGTTCTTTTCAACATCATCCATTACAACAATACCTGGCATTTCAGTCAATAAATTTCTGACATTAACCAGTGTAAAATCATTTTCAAATTCAACATTCACGGCGATAGAATGTCCGCCAGTTACCGGAACTCTTACAACGGTAGCTGTAATTCTCATGCCTTCATCCGACAGAATTTTGCGGGTTTCATCCTGTAATTTTTGTTCTTCGGAGGTATACCCGTTTGTTAAGAAACTGCCTCCATGAGGAAATAAGTTTCTGTGAATCGGATAAGGATAAGCCATTTCTGAGGATAATCCTTTGGTTTCGTCTTCAAGTTGTTTTACTGCTTTAACACCGGTACCTGTAACCGACTGATAGGTAGAAATAACCAATCTCTTAATATGATACGCATTGTGAAGGGGTGACAACGCCATCACCATTTGAATGGTTGAACAATTGGGATTGGCAATAATTCTGGTCGCTGGTGTAATGGTATGCGCATTGATTTCAGGTACTACCAGTGGAACTTCGGCATACATCCGCCAGGCAGAAGAATTATCAATGACAAAACATCCAATGTTGGCAAACTGAGGCGCATATAGCAATGAAGCATCTGAACCTGCCGAAAATATAGCAATGTCGGGCTTTAGAATGATGGCTTCTTGAACAGAAACAACGGTATATTCCCTGTTGAAGTATTTTACTTTCCTGCCAACCGAAGCCGATGAAGCAACAGGAATCAGCTCGATACCGGCAAATCCTCTTTCTTCCAATACTTTAAGCATGATGTTGCCTACTAATCCGGTAACACCTATAATTGCAATTTTCATTTGTTGAACCTATTTTTAAAACGACATCAAACCTACGATTTTTTTTTTATATAATGAGATTTTAGGTAAAATATTGTGTAGATTTGCTTATTAAAATAAATTAAATGCTAATTAAATAAGATGCAGTTTGTTTTAATAGTTGTAATGTGAATATATACTATAAAATAGGCAAATGTAAAATCCAAAATCTTAGGGACCAACCGAAAATGATTCCCAAACTTCAGGATGGCGTAATACCCCATCTCACCACTGTCGAGACGGGAGAGGTTTTTTGATCAATAATAAAATATAAACTGATGACGAAGCTATTTATCTTATTCTTATTCTTTCCTTTTTTTGTTCAAGCTCAGGTAATTGATAATTTTAATGATGGCGATTTTACCCAAAATCCGGTTTGGGTGGGTGATGTAAATAGTTTTAATATTGAAAACAATCAGCTTCACAGCAATGGTCCCCAGGCCAGCAGTAAAATTTATTTAAGTACAGTCAATACGATGATGGATAGTACTGAATGGAATTTTCTGGTCGATCTGAAATTTGCCCCTTCTTCAACAAATTTTGTGAGGGTTTATTTAGTAGCCAATGATTCAAATTTACTTACTGCTTCAGATGCTTATTATCTGGAAATCGGGCAAAGCAATCAGGATTCAATTAAGTTTTTTAAAAAACAGGGTAGTGTTTCTTCTCTTCTTTTTACGGGGACTACTTCTTTTGGAGCCACCATTGCCGAATTAAAAGTCAGAATTAAGGTAAGTCGCAAAAATAATGGGAGTTGGAATATATTATCGGATAAAACTGGCGGTTTTAATTTTGTTTCCGAAGGAAATTCATTTATTGATAACAGCATACTAACTACTGCTTATTTTGGTTTTTACTGCCAGTATGCAACAGCCAGCCGCGCTGTGATGTATTATTTTGACGATGTAAATATTGGTTTTATTGTCCCGGATACTACTAAACCCATCATCAGCTCAGTAATAGCAAAAAGTTTGACTACTTTAGATATTTTATATAACGAAGAAATTGATGCAGCCACTGCACAGGATATTAATAATTATTCAGCAGATAATGGATTGGGAAATCCGGTATCCGCTATAAAAGATGTTAACAATAATGCATTGGTTCATTTGACTTTTGCAAATAATTTTCCGTTGACAGGCATCAGTCATATTTCTATAAAAAATGTAAAAGATTTAAGTGGGAATGTAATCTTAACTTCAAGTTTTCCTTTTGCTTTTCCAGTTGAAGCCTCACTTGGCGATGTGGTTATCAATGAAGTGCTTTTTAACCCTAAAGATGATGGTGAAGACTTTGTAGAAATCTACAACCGTTCACAAAAAAATATAGATTTAACAAAATTAATGATTGCAAGCTATGATCTGACATCCAATAAATTAAAATCAATTTATGTGGTTGCAAATGAATATAAAATATTGTTTGCAGGCGAATACCAGGTAATTACCAAATCACCGGATCAAATAAAACAACAGTTCTTTACTGAATCACCCCTGAATTTCATTCAAATGAATTCAATGCCATCTTTTAACAATGATATGGGCATCGTAGTGCTATGCCTGCCTGATTCTACTATCATTGACCGTTTTGATTACAACGAAGGTATGCAATTCCCATTATTGGTAACAGTAGAAGGCGTATCTTTAGAACGAATCAATCCAGATCAGCCGTCTCAGGATCCACAAAACTGGCATTCTGCAGCACAATCGGTGGGATTTGCAACACCTGCCTATAAAAATTCGCAATACAGTAATTTTCTCTACCTTGAAGATCCTATTACCATCTTGCCTGAAATATTTTCACCCGATAATGATGGTTACAATGATTTGCTGAACATCAGTTATCAGTTTTCTACTGCCGGATACACAGCCAATGTAGTCATTTATGATGCCAGGGGAAGGCTGATCAGAGTACTGAGAAAAAATGAATTATTGGGAACTCAGGGAGCATTTAGCTGGGATGGCTTAGATGATTTGCATCAAAAAGCCCTTATTGGAATTTATATTGTTTATATAGAAGTATTCGACACCCATGGCAATGTTAAATCATATAAAAAAACAGCTGTTTTGGGCGGAAAGTTTTAGACTTCATTCGCTGCTATTCTCCAAAAAAGGAGGTTTTTCCGGTTCAAATTTCCTTAAATTTCAAAATAATAAAATAGAATTTATCGGATGAAGTGGGTAGATAAAAGTATAAAAAATATTTTGTTGGCAGCAAATAAATGAAATAATCAGCAAATTATTCTTTTACCACTACCATTTTTTCAACCGCGATGAGCTTGCCACTGACTGTAAGCAGCTTTACCAGATAGCTTCCAGTTTTCATTGCCTTAACCGAACGTTTTATAAGCTGTGTTTTTCCGGCTATAGGGAAGCTGTCCACCAATAATTGGGTTTGGGTATAAATTTCAGCCATTACATCTTCGTTTACATCATTGAGTTTGAGGGTAAATTCGCCAGCATTGGGATTGGGAAAAATCTCCATTTTTACGGGAACTGCCGGCGATGCTTCGTTCAATCCCGACTGAAAGGGTCTGCCAACGCCCAGCACATATTCTCCCTGCTGAAGATGATTGGTGGTGAGATAACCTGAAAAACTATCATCATCTTTTACAAAATTAACCAAATGCCAATCATCCCAGGTGTTTTTACGGTACAATAAAATCAATGAATCTGTTGACTGATAGTTGGGCAATAAGCTGAGGTGATCAAGGTGCATGGGCGTTTGACAATTGTAGTAAAACTTGCCTTTGGTATCAAAACCATTAGGGAATATGCCCTGTACCAGCCAATAACGAAGCGGACTTATTCTTTTTATTTCGCTATTCGGCGTTTTTAAACTATCAGGTTTTACCCAGTTGTGTACCACGCGAACCAGTGCTGAATCTGAAACCTGCTGTACATCTAATTGAAACAGACTAGATGGATAGTCAACGATGCCGGTATTTTTAATAATTTCATAGCTGTCGGTAGTGGCATCTGCAATTTTTTCATCCATATCAAGCATGGCAATCGTTGGAGCAAAGGGCATCTGAAAAGATTTCATCCCGTATTCTCCGTCAAAATGCATGGTATCCGAATATTTATCCCAATTGTTATTCATAAAGGTAATTTCTACAATATTTGAATTGGCAAATGCCGGACTCCCTTTTAATTTCTGACGAACATATACATTGTGATTGGAAGGGCAGGAAAAATTAATTAAACTATCAATGGAATAATGGGTAAACCCCGGTGCATACACGTGAAAATTAAAAAAATCGCTGAGATTGATACCTGAATAAGTTGTCAGAAATTGCTGCATATCTGAAGTAGAAATATCGTCAAATGCATATTGATTCAGCATTTGCTTAACACCTCCAAAAAACAATGTATCACCCAGATAAGCTCGTAAACTTTGTACCACACAGCTTCCTTTCTGGTAGACAGTTTCACCATAGGTATAGTCAGTTGGAATTCCATACAAAGCCCTGTAACCGGCATCTTCGAAATGGCAATGTTGAAGTACACGCTGAAGTTTGGTTCGCAAATAATCTTTGTATGCTTTTCTGCCATAAATGCCTTCCCGGTACAAAGCCTCATTGAAAGTAGCCCAGCCTTCGTTGATCCACATGTCTTCTGCAGTGGTACAGGTAATTAAATTACCAAACCAGTGATGCGATAGTTCGTGTGCAACCAGGTATTCGTTGCTGAGGCTTCCGTCAATAGAGGATGCAGGATAGGCAATATTGGTGGCATGTTCCATAGCACCAAGTGTTGTAGCAACATAGCCCACTCTTTCCCAACGGTAAGGACCCCAGTAATGTTCGAAGGTTTGCATTATGCTGTTGAGATGGATGAAAGAGGCCTTTGCTTTATTGGTATCTGAAGGCAATACATAGATGGCAGTCGGAATGTTACCATTCATACCCTGATATACTCCACTTACGGCTACATAATTATACACTGCCACCGATGCCAGGTAAGCAGGAATGCTGTTGTTGAATTTCCAATTGAAAGTCTTGCTTCCATCGCTATTGCTCATTATATTGATCAGACTCCCACCGCAAACTGCATATTTTGTGGAATCTACGGTTATGTAATAGTCATAATAAGCCCTGTCTACAAAATCGTCCACACAAGGGAAGAAACATTTACCATAATTGTGAGGATTGTCATCAAATGAGATGCCTAAGTTGTAGGACATGCCCGAACTTATATGAAAGCCGCCCCATCCATAAGCTTCTATATGCGGACTGCCCCGGTAATATACTTTAACGTAGAAAGTGTCGTTAATAGTAGCCGGTACTAAAAGTGGAATGTTGATTTTATTACTGATATAGGTAAAATTACTGTTTACATTGTTTACATATATTGAATCTATGGTTAATAATAATAATTCCAGTGTGATCTGCTGTATGCCATTTATTTTCGGTTTCAGTTGAACTTCCGTATAGCCGAATAACTGATTTGCAAATTTATGAGCAATATCCAGATGAATATCATAATGCAATACATCTATTGAGTCGCTTACCAATGCCTTGGAAGATGACGACTGAGCATTGCTGATAAAAGATAAAAATAAAAAGACCACTGAGGTATAAAAGAATTTGATTCGCATGATTCAGCATTTAAAATGGATAACTCAACTGCAAAAATAAGCCTTTGGGCGAAAAAAATGTAATAAAAATGTAATAAATATTAAAAACTGAAGTTTTATTCTTACTTTTGATACCTTGTTTAAAAACAAATTTTATTTTGTAAATTACACAAAAAGAAATATATACATCCAGATAAATGAAAAAAATATTGTTAATGTTCAGCATTTTGTTCTTTGCATTCCATTTGCAGGCACAACAAAAATGGACATTGGAAGATTGTATAAAATATGCACTCGATAATAATATACAGATCAAACAAAGCCAGTTGAGTGCTGAGTCAGACAAAATCAGTGTGTTACAGAATAAGTTAGGCGTCTTACCCAACCTTAACGGAAGTATAAGTCATAATTATAACTGGGGACGAAATATTGATCCTTCATCTAATTCCTATACTGATCAGCAGACGCAATCCAATACATTTTCTTTAAATTCATCCGTTGATTTGTTCAATGGATTCCAGAAAATAAACAGCATTCGACAGAGCCAGTATAATTATGTGGCCAGTAAACTGGATGTTGAAAAGATGAAAAACGATATTGCCCTTCGTATCGGACAGGCATATCTGCAAATACTTTTCAATATAGAACAAGTGGGGATTTCGCAAAATCAGGTGGATATCAGCAATCTGCAAATAACCAGAACAAAAAATCTTTTTGAAGCGGGCAGCATTGCAAAAGGGAATTTGCTCGACATACAGGCCCAGGGTGCACTGGAGGAAGCCAATCTGGTAGCTGCCCAAAACCAGTTAGAGTTATCTTATCTGGACCTGGCTCAGTTATTAGATTTGAAATCCACTGCAAATTTTGAAATTGAAAAACCTGATCTGAAAATGGATAATCAACTTACATTGGTACCTGCCAGTCAGGTATTTGCTTACGCTTCCGGTGTAATGCCTGAAATAAAAAGTGCTCAGTACCGCCTCGAAAGTTCTTACAAAGGATTGGCAATTGCACGTGCCGGAAGATACCCCAATTTAACATTAAGCGGATATTTTGGCAGCAATTATGCAGACAATTTTCCCGAAGATTTCCCAAATAATGACAAAATCATGTCTTTTAAAGATCAACTGGACAGAAACCTGAATAAATCCCTGCGGTTTTCACTGAATATTCCGATATTTAACGGTTATCAGGTAAATGCAAATGTAAGCAAAGCAAAATTAAACACCTTAAACGGAGATTATAATTTGCAGTTGGCCAAAAATCAATTGCAAAAAAGTATTGAACAGGCTTTTGCCGATGCCCAGGGAGCGTATAAAAGCTATAATGCCTCCCAAAAAGCAGTCACTTCTTTTCAGGAAGCCTTTAATTATACCCAGCAAAAATTTGATGTAGGTATGATGAACTCTGTGGATTACAATGATGCTAAGAACAAGCTGATTAAATCACAGTCTGATTTGCTGAAAGCGAAATATAATTTCATCTTCAAGAAAGTAATACTCGATTTTTATCAGGGAAATCCCATTACATTATCAAAATAAAAAATAAATAAAAAATAAATTTTTCATTATGAAAAAGAAAAATATCATCAGATTATCCATTGTACTGGGCGTTGTTATCATTGTTTTTTTACTCATCGCTAAAAAAAGCGGATGGATAGGCGGTGATTCAACTATAGAAGTTTTTACCGAAAAAGCAACAAAGAGAAACATTACAGAATCGGTTTCGGCAAGTGGGAAAATAAAACCTGAAGTTGAAATCAAAATCAGTCCGTTTATCTCGGGTGAAGTAGTCAAACTTATGGTGAAAGAAGGGGATGAGGTAAAACAAGGTCAATTGCTGGCAGATATTGACCCTGAAATTTACAAATCTTCCTACGAGCAAAGCATGGCAATGCTCAATGGTCAGAAAGCCGGTTTAGCCAATGCCAAAGCCAACCTGGCTCAGGTTAAGGCCCAATACAACAATACCCGTATCACTTTCGAAAGAAATGAAAAGCTGTATAAACAGCAAACCATTTCAACGGCAGATTTTGATGCTGCCAAGGCTGCTTTTGATGTTGCCAAAGCTCAGGTAGATGCAGCAGAACAAAATGTGGAAGCTGCAAAATTCAATGTAAGCAGCTCCGAAGCTTCCCTGAAACAATCCAGGGAAAATCTGAACCGTACTTCCATTTATGCACCCAACAGTGGAACCATTTCAAAGCTGAGTGTGGAAGTGGGCGAAAGAGTTACCGGTGCATCCCAGTTCTCGAGTGGTACCGAAATTATGCGTATCGCCAATCTCAACAATATGGAAGTAAATGTTGATGTAAACGAAAATGACATTGTCAGGGTAAAATTAGGCGATACTGCTTTGATTGAAGTAGATGCCTATCTGAACCGTAAATTTAAAGGACTGGTTACCCAGATTGCCAACTCTGCCAATACTACCGGTGTGAGTGCCGATCAGGTGACCAATTTCAATGTTAAGATCAGAATTTTACAATCCTCCTATCAGGATCTGATGAAAGCCGATAAACCCAATATCAGCCCTTTCAGACCGGGTATGTCGGCAACCGTTGAAATTCAGACTAAAAAAGCTTTGGATATTTTAACTGTACCTATACAATCTGTCACCACCAGAGAAGATTCTACCGGCAAAAAGTCATTGTTTGCTAAAAAAGAAAATACAGAAAATCAGGACAATGACGATGATAAAACATCAACCAAGAAATCCATCAAGGACGAAATCGTAGAATATGTATTTCTGTATAAAAACGGAACAGCTGTGATGCAAAAGGTTAAAACGGGCATACAGGACAACAATTACATCGAAATCAGGGAAGGTCTGAAAGAAAATGATGAAATCATAGCCGGACCCTATACTGCTGTTACTAAATTACTCAAGAACAAAGCTGTGGTTAAAAAAGTTGACAAATCAAAAATGTTTGAAATCAAAGCCGAAAAAAGCAAATAATACAGATTAATGGGATTGATAATATTGATAGAAACAGCTACAGAAGTTTGTTCTGTGGCGCTGGCCAAGGACGGGCAATTGATTTCATTAAGAGAAATATCCGATGGCAATTCGCACTCAGCCAATGTGGCCGTTTTTTTGGATGAAGTGTTGAAAGAAGCTGGAAAAATACCCAAAGACCTGGATGCAGTGGCTGTGAGCAAAGGACCCGGTTCCTATACCGGTTTGCGCATCGGTGTATCTTCAGCCAAAGGCTTAAGTTACGGACTCAGCATTCCCCTCATTTCTATCAACACCTTAAAATCAATGTGCAAAGGTGTTTTAGAAAAACATAAAGCAACTGATCATTCTGCTTTTTTCTGTCCCATGATAGATGCCCGCAGAATGGAAGTTTACAGTGCTTTTTACGATGGAAAGCTGCAGATGATCCGTGATGTTCAGGCTGATATCGTGGACGAAAACAGCTATGAGGAATACCTGGCACAACATCCGGTTTACTTTTTCGGAAATGCTGCTTTAAAGTGCAAAGAAGTATTATCTAAACATCCCAATGCCTTTTTTATTGAAGATATTCAGCTTTCTGCTGCAAACATGGCTGAGCTTGCCGAGGAAAAATACAAGCAAGCTGCATTTGAAAATGCTGCCCGGTTTGAACCTTTTTACCTGAAAGATTTTATTGCTGCTAAAGCGGTTGTGAAAGGGTTATATTAAGGTTAAAGTAAAAAGGATAAAGTAAAAAGTTTTAAGTTGAACAAAGTTTTAAGAAATGAAAGAAAGTTTTAAGTTAAAGAAAGTTTTAAGTTTTAAGAAAAACAACACCAACTTAACACTTCTATCACTTAACACTTAACACTTTCCGCCGCAAGGCGGACTTAACACTTAAGATTTAACACGTATTAAATATTCCGATGGACGAAGAAAAGAATCAACATATCATTGTTTTAACTGATTTTACAGAGAGGAGTTGCATTGCACTGGATCATGGCATAGTGCTGGCAGATGTGCTGGAGAAAGAACTCTCATTGCTTTGTTTTGCACAGGAAAATGAAGACGAAAATATGTTGCATGAAAAAATGCAGGCGATTGCAAAAGACCGTAAAATTCAGCTTAGTACTTATGTGCTGAAAGCTAAATATGCCAAAGCATACAATGAATTGGTAGCGGAAAGCAATGCTATACTGGCCATTGTTTGTTTTGACAATACGGATAGCAAAAGTAATTTTCATCCTGCCAGATTACTGAAATTTTTTCATCAGTCGCGCATACCCTATATATTTGCCAATAATGCCATTACAGATGCCAGCTATTATAAAAAGATCATATTACCCATAGATTCTACCAAAGAATCCAAGGAAAAAGTCTTGTGGGCCAGTTATTTCGGAAGGTTTAATGAATCGGAATTAAAAGTAATGGCAGCTTCGGTAAAGGACGAATACCTCTTGCGGCAAATGAACAATAACCTCAAATTTATAAAAAAAATATTTGACAGCTTTGAAGTAAATTTTGAAATACTCAGAACAACTCAAAAGCAAAGCAGTATTGATGAAGCAGCCATTCATGCAGCGGCTGATGAAAATGCCGGACTGGTCATCATATTGTCGACCAAGAGTTATGGCATACTTGATTTATTGAAAGGACCCAAAGAATTAGGCTTAATTACCAACGAAGAAAGGATTTCCATTATGTGCCTCAACCAGCGAGATGATTTGTACGTGATGTGTGATTAGGAATGTAATGATCTAGTAAATTGAAATTACTATAAACGGAACAAAAGTTTCGTCAGGTAAAATAACTATTTTAAATAACAAATTTTAGAAGGAAAACCTGTCTTTTTGATAGGTTTTACTTATTTTTGTTCTCAATATGAAGTTTCTAAAAAATTTACTATTTATATTCTTATTATTATTTGGAATAAATTCCAAAGGACAGATTGTTGGAAATAATCTAGTAAATAATTCTTCATTTGAAGAATACTTTAGCTGTCCAATTAGTACAGGTGAACTTTATAAATCAAAATATTGGTGGGGTTATAGTACAGATTATTATAATACTTGTAGTCTATCATCTGGTATTCCCATGAATGGGAGCGGATTTCAATTTGCTAATATTGGAAATGCTTATGCTGGTTTTATTATTTATAACAAACCAATTCAGAATCCATTTAATTATAGAGAATACATTAAAACTAAACTAAAAACAAGTTTAATTAATAATAGGAGATATTGTACTTCTATAAATATTAACCTTGCAGAATATTCGTATAATAATAATTCATATATAGAATTAGATACTATAAGCATGTTATTTACTAAAAATCAAGTAGAGGATACTATTTTACCAATATGTTATAATTGTGCTCAAATAAATAAAAGTATTTTATTAATTGATACTGCAAATTGGCTAAAAATAAATGGTAGTTTTATTGCAACTGGTGGAGAAAATTATCTGTCAATTGGTAATTTCCAAAATTTAATTTTATGGCCTACAGGAGTTCATGGTGTAATATATTTATACATTGATGATGTTTCTGTATGCGAGTGTGCCTATAATATTAACTTAGGCAACGATACCAATCTGTGTGAGGGGAAAAGGCTAGCACTTAATGCTATATTGCCTGATGCAACATACATCTGGCAAGATGGAAGCAGCAATGCTACTTATGAGGTAAAACAAGCAGGTACATATTGGGTGAGAGCTTACATAGCAGAATACGATATTACAACTTCTGATACCATTGTTATCAGCTATAGCGATTGCAACATACCGAAATTATTTATTCCCAACAGCTTTACCCCAAATGGAGATGGGTTAAATGATAAATTTGAATATGGTAATGCAGCATTTTTTGATATAAAAACATACATTTACAACCGCTGGGGTCAGCTCATTTATGAAGGTGAAAATACAGATTACTGGGATGGAAGCTATAAAGACAAGCTGGTTCAAATGGATGATTATAATTACAGTATAGAAGCCACATACAAAACAAATAATGAAGTAGTAAAATACAGCGGAAAGGTGACGGTGGTGAAATAATTAGGAATTAGGAACAATTGATAAATGACACTACAAATACAAATTTACACTGAAGTAAAAGCCTCCCCTTCGGGGAGGTATGGAGGGGCTTCTTATTTCCCTCTACCCTGAACAATGATAATCAAAGTATATAATAGGATTTTAAAATCGGTGGCTAAAGACATATTTTCAATATACAATAAATCATATTTTAGCCTTTCAACCATTTCGTCTACATTTTCGGCATAGCCAAATTTTACCTGTCCCCAGGAAGTAATCCCGGGTTTTACTTTATGAAGTAAGCGGTAATGCGGTGCTTTTTTCATGATTTCGTTGATAAAATACTGGCGTTCGGGGCGGGGGCCTACCAACGACATATTGCCTTTGAGGACATTGTAAAACTGAGGAATTTCGTCCAATCGTACTTTTCGCATGAATCTTCCAAAATTAGTGATGCGGGGGTCGTCCTGGCATGAAAGCAAAGGGATTCCGTCTTCAGCATTTATATACATCGAACGGAATTTATACATTAAAAAAGGTTTCCCTTTTAATCCGATACGTTCATGTGAATAAAAAACAGGTCCTCTGGAGGAGGTTTTTATGATGAAAGCCGTGATCAGATATACCGGAGATAATAAGATCAGCATAAGGATGGCAGAAATGATATCAGCAATGCGTTTCAGGGATTGTTGCCAGGCGGGCATTAAATCGGGGGAAATAAGAATGAGGGGTGCCTGAAATATCGCGCTCATTTTTACAGATCCCAGCAAAATATCCTGTATGTCCGGTATGATTTTAATAACCACCTCACTGTCTTCCAAAGCAGTAATAATGCTTTCGATGAGTTTGTGTTCGTTTTCTTCAATTGCAATCACCACTTCTTCCACTCCGGCTTCTTTAATGATGTTTTTCAGCGATTTATAATTGCCCAGATAAGGCAGATGCTGTATCATGATGGATTGCTGAGAACCATTTAAACTAACAAAACCTATGAATTTGTTACCGGAAGATTCAATCTGATTTTCAATGTCGAGATAGGTTTTAACGGCATTTTCATGACTGCCAACGATTACGGTATTAAATCCTAAAATTTTATGATGAATTTTATAAGCCGTTCGGGAAGTGATAATTAAACGCAACAAATAGGTGAAAAAGAAATGCAGTGAAAACAATACAAAAAAGGATTGATAATAGTTTTTATAGGTAACGATTACGTCGTCCAGTATCAGTGCAAAAAAGATGATTAAAACACCTATCAGGCTAATTACAAAGGTTTGTTCAAGTTCTTTTAACCTCGATTTCCGGTATATTTTCCGGTAGGTACCCATCATCAGATACAATAGCATCCAGAATACAGGAACCAGCAGTAAGCCTTTGTAAAAATTGATATCATGGATGATGGTATCGTATTTCTGAAGGATATCCGGTTCAATTTTGCTTTTGCGGTAAATAAAAAACAAACCCCATGCCAGCATAGCAGCGAAAATATCGGCGATTACATACTTGGCAACGTGTAATTTTTTATTCATTCCGGCTTTTATTTTGAAGTTTTAAAATGTACCAGTTTAATATTATCTAAATAAATCTCAGCGGTTTGTATTCCTTCATCTTTGTAGGCACCAAAAAATACCTTAAAACTTCCGGCACTGTAATAATCACTGATATCAGGAGTAAAATTAATATAAATCTTTTTCCATTCTGTAGTGGGTTTGAGCTTGATGGTAGATACCTGATTGGACGGATAGCTTTGATTGGGTTGGTAGACCAATAGTCCGATATAGAGACTGTTGTTTGTTTTGTAATTCATTTCCAGGAAAACAGGGGAGGCACCTTTAGGTAAAACAAAATTATCGCCCTTGGTTTCCATTTCAAAAAAATTGTGTTGCGAATCAATGGTAACGATACCTGAATGAGAACCTTCAAAAACATTCGGCAAATTGGTCTGAATAACGGTAGTATCGCTATTGATTCTTTTCTGAAATTTTATAGTGGCATCATCAAAATTTTCTTCCCAGAATACGATCTCTTTATTATCGCTTGCAAGGTCTTTGTATTGTGTATGAAGCGTATCAAGATTTATGGTATTGCCCACTACAAGGTTAGAATCAGTTATTATGATTGATTTATAAAACTCATATTGTACCCTTGTTCCGGCCATTCCATTCATTTTAATACCCGGATAGATACTGATTTTATGTTTCCCGTTTTGTAAGACCGGGAAAGTAGCCGGTAATTCAAAAGCACCAATTAAAATATCATCTACATATACCCATGCATCTGTAATTTTATTCGACAAAGTTCCTTCGAAAATAAATGGATTTTCCTCTAATTTTATATTTTCAATATGAATATAAGCCGGAATAGTTTGATCACCATCGAATTTATTGCAGGAAATCAGCCATGGAATAAATAAGAGTAAAAATAATATGGTTTTAACAGCCCGGGCGAAAAAATACTTTTGTAACATTATATCGTGATAAGTGAAAACAAATATTAAATAGGAACGAAGAATTTTATAGTTTATTATATGTAGTTGGCTTATATTTTTTTTGCCACTAAGACTCCAAGACACTAATTTTCAATGATTCTGATTTAATGTGGTCCTGATTTTTTATTTTATTTTTGTATTTTAATGTCTTAATAACTATCTTATAGTCATTTATAGATTTATTAATTCCATATTGACAGTTTAAACTTAAATAAATCAGTTTAAAATCTCTGCTTAAATTGAGAAATCAGTTAAAAGATATGTCCTTTATCAGGTTTTAAATTCAAAATTAATCGTTTAATTTTTCAATAATCTGGTAAGCAACATTGAGGGCATTGTATCCGTCAATTATGGAGACCAATGGTGTAGTGTCGTTTACAACGGAATGATAAAAAGTTTCCAGTTCCATTTTAATTTCATTGACAGGCAAAATCTCAGGTTTTTCAAAAAATATCTGCTTGGCAGCTTTGTTTTCGCCCAACTCAATAATCATGGCAAACGGGTCATTATCCCCTGGTATAACTTCTTTCATGCGAACGATTTCTGTCGTTTTTTCCAGGAAATCAACGGCAATATAAGCATCGCGCTGGAAGAATCTGGATTTGCGCATATTTTTCATAGAAATACGGCTTGCCGTCAGGTTTGCAACGCAACCATTGTCAAATTCGATACGGGCATTGGCAATATCAGGAGTGTCGCTAACAACTTTTACTCCACTGGCGCTGATTTTACGAACATTTGATTTTACCACACTCAACACGATGTCAATGTCGTGTATCATCAGATCGAGGATAACAGGCACATCGGTACCACGAGGGTTAAACTGCGCCAGACGATGTGTTTCGATAAACATCGGATTGTCGATATAGTTTACTGCTGCTGTAAAAGCCGGGTTAAATCTTTCAACATGTCCTACCTGAACTTTTACATTGGCTTCAGTGGAGAGGTCTATCATTTTTTTAGCTTCTTCAGCAGAAGCAGCAATAGGTTTTTCTATGAAAACATGTTTCCCACGTTTTAATGCTTTGGAGGCACATTCGAAATGTGCAAATGTAGGTGTAACAATGTCAACTACATCTACTTCATCAATTAATTCTTCGATAGATGCAAAAGAATGTGTATTGAATTCTTCTGCAACTTTTTTAGCGTTTTCCTGATCCGGGTCAAAAAAACCAACGAAATTATACTCAGGTATTTGCTGTATACATTTAATATGTATTTTCCCAAGGTGACCAACACCCATTATGCCTATTCTTAACATGCGCTTTATTATTTTTTTGCAAAAGTAATTTTTTATCATCATTGAAATGAGTATTTTCGCAAAAAAATAAACAAAGTTTGAAGAAAAATTAATAAATGACAGATTCATACAAACACAAAGGCTTACGGAAACAGCTGATAGCAATTATTAAAGAAAAGGGAATACTGGATGAAAATGTGTTGAATGCAATCGAAAAAATTCCTCGTCATTTTTTCCTGGATTCTTCATTTACTGAATTTGCATATATAGATAAAGCATTCCCTATTGGAAACGGACAGACGATTTCTCAACCTTATACCGTTGCTTTTCAATCGGAATTATTAAAAATTAAAAAAGGGGAAAAAGTACTGGAAGTAGGTACCGGTTCAGGATATCAGGCCTGTGTGCTGCTTGAACTGGGTGCCAAGGTATTTACCATAGAACGTCAGAAAGCCCTGTATCAAAAAACCAAAGCATTTTTACCAACGATAGGCTACAATCCACGCATGTTTTATGGCGATGGTTATGCAGGTTTGCCTGCTTATGCTCCATTTGATAAAATAATAGTCACAGCCGGAGCTCCTTTTATTCCTGAAGCCTTGGTTCAGCAACTGAAAGTGGGCGGGATACTTGTAGTTCCTGTCGGTGAAGATGTGCAAACCATGATCAGCCTTACAAAGATTTCCGAAACTCAGATTGAACAAAAAGAACATGGCAGTTTCAGGTTTGTGCCTTTGCTGGAAGACAAAGCGGACGGGAAATAGAAACTGGAGTACTTAAAGTGCCTAAAGTACTTAGAGTACTTAAAGTTAAAAAATCCTTGAGTTCATTTAACAAAACAGGAAATATTACCCATTATCATTTTAGAACAAATAAAATTCAATTTGCTTTTTTTTGTCTGAATTAAGCTAAACAAATAGATGCATTTGATGTTTTTAATTTACAAAAGATTGTTCATAAGAAAACAATCCATTTTGCGTTAGATATAAAACATTGTATAAATTTGCTATTTTAAATACTTTATGAAATGCCCACGAGTCAATATTACATACAAACCGACAATGATATTATGGGCATTCCATGTGACATTTAAATATTTTAAATAATAACACATGAAAAAAATAATCACCTATAATGTCAACGGTATCAGATCGGCGATGTCGAAAGGCTGGCTGGACTGGGTAAAAATTGTGAATCCTGATATTATTTGTTTACAGGAACTTAAAGCCCAGGCAGACCAATTGCCTATACTTGAATTTCAGGAAGCAGGCTATCATTGTTATTACAAAACAGCTGTAAAAAAAGGCTATAGTGGCGTTGCCATTCTGACCAAAGAAATTCCTGATAACGTTATTTATGGCATCGGGGTTGAAAAATATGACAATGAAGGTCGCTATATCCGTGCTGATTATGGGGATGTATCTGTTATAAGTGCTTATCATCCTTCAGGGAGCAGCGGAGATGAACGCCAGGGATTTAAAATGATATGGCTCAACGATTTTCATGATCATATCAAGGAATTAAGAAAACAAAGGCCCAATTTAATTCTGGCAGGCGATTACAATATTTGTCACAAACCTATTGATATTCACGATCCTATAAGAAATGCAACCAGCTCAGGCTTTTTGCCCGAGGAACGCGAATGGATAGGAGGGTTTATCAACGATGGTTTTGTGGATGCTTTCAGAGCATTTAACCAGCAACCCCATCAATATACCTGGTGGAGTTTTCGTACCAGAGCCAGAGACCGTAATTTAGGCTGGCGCATCGATTATTTTATGGTGAGCGAAAGCCTGGCAGATAAAATGAAACGTTCAGTAATTCTGGCAGATGCAGTACATTCTGATCACTGCCCGGTTTTGCTGGAAATTGATTTTTAATACAGAAGTAGCTATATTTAAAAATATAGAAAGCAATATTTTGAACGCGGATGACGCGGATACCTTCGGCAAACACGGATTAAACCGATTTTATGGAAATATTAAACAAAGAATTAACAGATTGCATATTAAAGGTTTTTTATGACGTCTATAATGAACTTGGTTATGGTTTTCTTGAAAAAGTTTACCAAAATTCAATGTATATTGAATTATGTTCACGTGGTTTTAAGGTTGAAGCTAATAAACATATAAAAGTTTATTATAAGGAAATAGAAGTAGGTGTATATTATGCTGATTTGTTAGTTGAAAATACTGTAATTTTAGAATGAAAAGCTGCTGATGTAATTGTTAATGAATTTGAATATCAATTATTAAATTATCTGCGAGCTACAAATATTGAGGTTGGGCTTATGCTTAACTTCGGAATTAAGCCAGCGTTTAAAAGAAAAGTTTTTGATAATTTAAGAAAGCATCAGCGATAATCAGCGTTTACCAAAGGTATCCGCGTCATCCGCGTTCTGTTAAATCAAAAAATAATTAATACAAATAACAAATAATATGAAAAACTCATTAAATTTAAAATTCCTGCTTTTTGCAGCCATGCTGATAATGGTTACATCCTGTGTAACCCAAAAACGTTATGCCGATCTGGAAACCAAGTATAAAAAATGCAATGATGATCTTACAACGATTGAAAAATCGAAAAACGATATTGCTGTCCAGAATACAGAACTGAATGCTGTAATTGAAAAAATGAAGAAAGAAAGATCAGAAAATGAAATGGCTTCCACTGAGGTAAGAAATAATTTCGATAAATTACTGGCTGAACAAACCGTATTATCAGCGGATTATGCTGCTATGCAACAGAAATACAATAAATTATTGGGTGGCAACCGTGCCGAAACTTCTGAAATCATGGAAGCTTTGCAAAAAACACAAAGTGATTTACTGAAAAAAGAAAATGATCTGAAGAAAACCGAAACTGAAATGCAGCTCATGCAATTACAGCTCAATGAGAAAAAGAAAAATCTGGACAATTTATCTGCTGAGATGGATGTAAAAGAAAAAAAACTGAACGAATTGCAGGCCATTCTTGATAATAAAGACAAACAGGTCAACGATCTGAAAAATAAAATCACCGATGCTTTGTTGGGATTTAAAGACAAAGGTTTGACCATCAACACCCGCAACGGGAAAGTTTATGTATCGATGGACGAAAAATTGCTTTTTGCTTCCGGCAGCTGGAACATAGCCGAAGATGGCAAAACAGCCTTGCGGAATGTAGCCAAAGTGCTGGAACTAAATCCTGATATCAATGTAATGATAGAAGGCCATACCGACAATGTACCCTATAATGGTGCTGGACAGGTAAAAGACAACTGGGATTTGAGTGTATTGAGAGCCACTTCTATTGTCAAGATCATATTGGAAAACAAAGGCATAGAAGCCCAGCGGATTATTGCTTCGGGCAGAAGCCAGTATGTGCCGGTAGAAGCAATGGATACCAAAGAAGCCCGTGCCAAAAACCGCCGTACAGAGATTATTTTAACACCTAAAATGGATGCCTTGTTTAAAATACTTGAATCGAATTAGTTTGTAAAGTTCATAAAGTATTTAATTTATGAATCAATGCCATTTTGTTAGTGGCTTTGATCCTGACACTTTTAGGTCTATCGACGCTGAAAGCACTGATATGCAAATTAACCTGACAGCGTCAGAAGGTCCTGTCAGCGTTAAAATTCCATAATTAACGACATTGTGTTATGAATTGTAATTCTTTGTTTTTTGTCCTTATGAAATTGCTGTAAGCGAAAGTAGAATTTCATAAATATTTTCTGTTTATATTATTGTGGATTAAAATTTTGTTAATTTTACAAAATCTCAAATGATAATAAAAATGAGTAAATATTTCCTGCCATTTCTTATGTACTTATCTTTTTCCATCTCATTGCTGGCGGGCAATCCCTATGCCGGTAAAACCAAAGAAGCCAAAGCAAGGGAATTCCTCAAAAACCAACCCCTTGAATTTATTGAAAACAAAGGCCAATTTACAAATACCGATGGAAATGCAGCAGACAATGTGCTGTTTAAAACTTCTTTTGGTAATTGCGATATTTACATTACCGATAAGGGCTTGAGCTATGTGTTTGTGAAGATGGAAGCAGAAAGACCGAAGTCAGAAAGACCGAAGTCAGAAGATCGAAGTCAGAAGATCGAAGTCAGAAGACTAAAGACGGAAGACCGAAATCCCGCATTTGGAGAAAAGGAGAAAGAAGAAAACAGAAAAGTATCCTACTACCGCTTAGATATGGATTTAGTTGGAGCCAATATCGTGAAATCCAATATCATCAAAGAAGAAGAAAGTATACAGGGACATTTTAATTATTTTTATCCCCATTGTCCCCAGGGAATTTATGATGTGAAGGCTTATGGCAAGATTACGATCAAAAACATTTACAAAGGCATAGACTGGGTGATTTATACCAATGCTGACTCTAAGGACCATCCCCTGAAATACGATTTTGTAGTACATCCCGGTGCTGATTATAAAGCTATTCAAATAAAATTCCTGAATGCTCAAAGCACAAGCCTCACAGATAACGATACCAAGCTTAAAATACAAACTATTGCAGGGAATATTGAGGAGGGGAATCTGTATTCCTACTTAATAAATGAAAAAACAGAAGTAACGACCAATTATGTTATTTCAGCTGATTCCACCATCTCATTTAAGATGGCAGATTACGATAGTTCGAAAATCTTAATCATTGATCCATTGGTTTGGGCTACGTATTATGGGGGGACTGTTACAGACTTTAATTCAATTAGTATTGACAATAAAGATAATATATATATAACTGGGAGTAATCATTCAACCGACTTTCCAACGCAACATTTAACTGGTGCATATTGGCAAGCAAATAGTGCTGGTGGAATTCCAGGCCATAATGTTGATTTATTTATATTAAAATTTGACTCTTTAAATGTCAGACAATGGGCTACATATTATGGCGGAACGGATATTGATGCAGCTTTATCTATTTGTACAGATAGTTTAAATTATATTTATATTACCGGAGATACATATTCTACAGATTTTCCTACACAACAGTTAACAGGAGCTTATTGGCAATCTTCATTTTCCGGTGGATTTGGAGATGTATTTATTCTGAAATTTAATAATCAGGGAGTAAGACAATGGGCAACATATTATGGTGGTAATGCACAAGATGGTGCAACATCAATTCTTACTGATAATCAAGGGAATCTGTACATAACAGGAGGTACTACTTCTCAAGATTTACCCACACAACAATTAACTGGTGCGTATTGGCAAGCAACAAATGTGGTAAATTATAGCAATGTATTTATATTAAAATTTAATTATCAAGGAGTGAGGCAATGGGCAACTTATTATGGAGGTGAAGGTGCAACCGGATATTCGATGTGTATTGACAGTCAAAATAATCTTTTTATTACAGGAGTGGCTGGCTCCAACTTTCCAACTCAACAATTATCTGGTGCATATTGGCAAGCGAATAGTGGGGGTGTTACAAATGCTTTTATTTTAAAGTTTAATAATCAAGGTTTAAGATTATGGGCTACATATTATGGAGGTAATGGCGGAATTATGGGTGATTGTGCTCAAGCAATTTGTGCTGATAGCCATGATAATATATTTATTACTGGATTTACTGGCTCAACAAATTTCCCAATCCAACAATTTCCTGGTGCTTATTGGCAGGACACAATGAAAAGTAATACAGTGAATATTTTTATTTTGAAATTCAATAATCAGGGAGTAAGACAATGGGCTACCTATTATGGTGGAAGTTCTGTAGATTATTTTAATGATTGTTATGATAAAATAATTTGTGCTGATAAGCAAGATAATATTTATATCACAGGATTAAGTTGCTCTCAGGATTTTCCGGTTCAACTATTATCTGGTGAATATTTTCAAGTAAATGATAATGGTGTAGCAAAATCTTTTATACTTAAATTTTGCAATTCTGGTGTTAGGCAATGGGCAACATTATACGGCACTGGTGATGGAGCATACGGTAGAAGTATTGCTGTTAACAGTCAAAATTCTGTTTTTTTTATTGGCTCAAGTTGGGGGCCTGGTTTATATACAATGAATCCAGGTAATGGAGCATATTTCAATAATATTTTTGGAGGTATACATGATAGTTATATTATTAAAATGAATTTTTTAAATAACCCATATATTAATAATTACAAACCAACTTCATTACAAGCAAATAAAAATAATATTTGCAGGAATGATAATGGTAACCTAATTTTAAATGCTTTTGGGGGATCAGGAGGAATATTAAAATGGTATATAGGTGGATGTGGTCTAAATTATATCGGTATGGATACTGTTTTAACATTGCCTTTCCCAACACAAACAACTACATACTTTGCTCGTTGGGAAATCGGCTGCAATTTTAGTTCTGATTGTGATAGTATTATTATTAAAGTCAAACCATCACCAATGATTAACTTAGGAGGTGATACAATATTATGTCAAGATTCACCTTTTTTGCTAAATGCAACATACCCAAATGCATCATATTTATGGCAGGATAATTCAACGAATCCAACTTTCAATGTCAGCCAACAGGGATTATATTGGGTAAAGACAACAATTGACAGTTGCAGCAGTATAGACAGTATAAATATTATTATTGAAGATTGTGAAATTATTTTGGAAATTCCTAACTTTTTCTCTCCGAATAATGATGATGTAAACGATGTGTTTCATCCTTCAAAAATAAAAGGAATTTTATCAATGCATACCATGATTTATAACCGATGGGGGAATTTGGTGTTTACTACAGATGAATTGTCCATAAAATGGGATGGAAAAACAAACAAAGGAGATCAGGTGGCGGATGGGGTGTATTATTGGATTGTAAATTATAGTGATAGAAATGGAATAACTGCAAGCAAAAATGGTTCAGTAACAGTGCTCAGGTGATTCAGTAATAAATTATAAAATCCGTGATTATCCTCGTTTACCGAAGGTATCAGCGTCATCTGCGTTCCAATAAAACATTATTAATAAAAAAATGAATAAATTTCAATTAATTATCAATTACCTCAACTACCGTTTTACGGCTCAAACCAAATACGATGTTCATTCACCTTTTGTATTTCAGTTACTTACCAACGTAATTAATGACAAGACTGTATTGCCTGCTTATAAAGAGATAGAAAATCTGCGTTCCAGCCTTTTAAAAAACAAAACTGAAATACTGATTGAAGATTTTGGCGCAGGTAGTTTGAAAGGCAATACAAAAACAAAAACGCTAGCTGAAATTGCACGGAATGCGGCCAAGCCACCCAAATATGCTCAGCTCTTATACCGTCTGGTCAAGCATTTTCAGCCTGACAGTTTACTGGAACTGGGCACTTCAATGGGTATCAGTACGGCTTACATGGCCAAAGCTTCGCCTGCTACCAAAATTACGACCATAGAAGGCAGCGAAGCCATTGCAAAACTGGCAACTGAAAATTTCAGTTTATTGAATCTGTCAAATATCAAGGTCATTACCGGAAATTTTGATGTACAGCTTCCGCTTTTACTGGAAAATAGGCATGAATTTGATTTTGTTTTTTTCGATGGTAATCACCGGAAAATTCCAACGCTTTCTTATTTTGAAAGCTGTCTGAAACACAAGCACAACGACAGTGTTTTTGTTTTCGATGATATTCACTGGTCAGCAGAAATGGAAGAAGCCTGGGAAATCATCAAGCAATCTCCTGAAGTTACGGTTAGCATTGATTTGTTTTTTATAGGATTGGTTTTTTTTAGAAAAGCATCCACAAAAGAAAATTTTATTATACGATTTTAATAAAAGTATCGTTTTATTCTATAATCACTAAATCACTAAATCACCAAATCACCAAATCAATATAACGCCAAATCAAAAAATATTTTGTAGATTTGTACCTCTAAAAAAACACAAAAAATGGCTGAAGAAATCATTACGTTGAGCAATATTGCAAAGCATTATAAAGTTGGAACAGAAATTGTTAAAGCATTGCGTACGATATCACTTACCATCTATAAAAACGAATATGTAGCCCTGATGGGACCTTCAGGATCCGGTAAATCCACCTTGATGAATATACTGGGATGTCTGGATACACCGACTTATGGAACCTATATTCTGAATAAACACGATGTAAGTAAACTGGATGATAATTCACTGGCTGAAATCCGCAACAAGGAAATCGGCTTTGTGTTTCAGACGTTTAACCTTTTACCCCGTTCAACTGCATTGGAAAATGTAATGTTACCCTTAATCTACGCCGGAATGAACAAAGCCGACCGTATTGAAAAAGGCGAAAAAACCCTGGCTGATGTAAAGCTTGCCGACAGAATGAAGCACAGACCCAACGAATTGTCGGGTGGTCAACGTCAGCGTGTGGCTGTAGCAAGAGCTCTGGTAAATGACCCATCAATTATACTTGCAGATGAGCCTACCGGAAATCTCGATTCAAAAACTTCCGTGGAAATTATGGGTTTATTTGAAGAAATTCATAGAAAAGGAAATACCATTATTGTAGTAACCCACGAAGAAGACATTGCCCGTCATGCTCATCGTATTATCCGTTTGATCGATGGTGAGGTAGCTTCCGATGAAATCAACCCTAAAATTCGCAAAATGGCGGATTATCTGGTAGAAGTTTAGGTGAAAAAGGTTAAAGGTTAAAGTTTAAAGTATAAAGTAAAAAGTTAAAGTTTTTAGAAAACAATTATCCTACAATCAGGTATGGCAGAAGACTGGAAAATATATACCAAAACCGGCGATAAGGGAGAAACCTCTCTGATTGGTGGCAAAAGAGTTCCTAAATACCATGAACGTATTGAAGCCTATGGGACTGTGGATGAACTCAATTCTTACATTGGTTTGATACGTGATCTGGAAATCGGCAGTCATTATAAAAAACTCTTAATCGAAATACAGGACCGCTTATTTACAGCTGAATCTTTATTGGCTGAAGATACTGAAACATCTCAACGACCCTTGCCTCAGATTTTCGAAAAAGATATTTTATTACTTGAAAAAGAAATAGATGTCATGAATGAGGAGTTACCGGAATTGCATTCTTTTATACTTCCCGGTGGGCATCCTATTGTATCGCATTGTCATATAGCAAGATGTATATGCCGTAGGGCAGAGAGAATTACTTTAAAAGTTTCAGAAACCTACATCATTTCTCCTTTGGTAATTAAATATTTAAACCGCTTATCTGATTTTTTATTTGTGTTGGCCCGTAAAATCGGGAAGGATTTGGGAGCAAGCGAAGAGATTTGGAAAGCCAGAATTTGAGAATGAGGTTTTAAAACCTTTATTTTCTGATAATTAACAAAAAGTATTTTTTTGAAAAAAAAGAATTGTTTAATCAAAAAATAAATTACTTTTGCAAAAATATCTAACCTAAAATTTTCGTAATATGTATTGGACATTAGAATTAGCATCAAAGCTTGAAGACGCTCCTTGGCCCGCTACTAAAGAAGAGTTAACCGATTATGCGCTCAGATCCGGTGCACCACAGGAAGTAATTGAAAATCTTCGGGAAATTGAAGACGAAGGAGAAATTTACGAAAGTATCGATGATTTATGGCCTGACTATCCTACCAAGGATGATTTCTTCTTTCATGAAGACGAATATTAAAAAAGGATAAACCGTTTTGCTAATGTGAGACGGTTTTTTTTACAATAATACGCTAAATTCTTTTTTAATTTTTATTAAAAAAGAATGCGGAATGCAATAATTAAGTTAATTTTGCTTTATGAAGGAATAATTAAGCAATAATGTCATTTTTACTTCATTTTTATTGCTATATTTTACCAATGATCACTTTATAAACTTATATATTACACTACATGTTTAAATCGTTTAGTAAATTATTCGGAAATAAATCGCAAAGAGATATAAAAGAAATTTCCCCCTTATTAGAAGCTACCAAAATAGCCTATCAGTCAATCAGCCTGCTTAGCAATGATGAATTAAGAGCAAAGACACAGGAATTCAAAGACCGGATTGCTGAATATGTTACCGATGAAAGAAATCAGATTGCGGAATATAAAGAACGCATTGACCTCGAAGTGGATATGGATGTTGATGAAAAGGAATTACTTTATCAACAGATAGATAAGCTCGAAAAGGCGGAATATGATAAAATTCAGGAAGTCTTGAATGAACTTTTGCCTGAAGCTTTTTCAGTTGTAAAAGAAACAGCCAAAAGATTTACTGAAAATGAAAAGGTTGAAGTCAGTATCATGCCATGGGACAGGGATTTAGCAGCCAGAAGAGACAGTATAAATATTATAGGTGAAAAAGCCTATTATGACAACAAATGGTCAGCCGGTGGCACCATAATTACCTGGGATATGGTTCATTACGATGTACAGTTGATCGGGGGTATTGTGTTGCATTCAGGTAAAATTGCCGAAATGGCTACCGGTGAAGGGAAAACATTGGTTGCAACCTTACCGGTATATTTAAATGCCCTACCCGGAAAAGGGGTTCACCTGGTTACTGTTAACGATTACCTGGCAAAACGTGACTCGGAATGGATGGGGATGTTGTTTGAATTTCATGGCTTAAAAGTAGATTGTATTGACAGGCATGAACCCAATTCAGAAGCCCGCAAGAATGCTTATCTGGCAGATATTACTTACGGAACCAATAATGAATTTGGCTTTGATTATCTGCGTGATAACATGGCCCGCAACGTGGAAGAACTGGTTCAACGCAAACACAATTATTCAATTGTAGATGAGGTAGATTCTGTATTGATTGATGATGCACGTACACCTTTAATCATTTCCGGACCTACACCCAAAGGTGATAATCAGGAGTTTGAAGCGCTGAAACCTAATATCCTGAAAATTTACAATGCTCAACGTAACCTGGTGACCCAACTCTTAGCAGAAGCCAAAAAAATATTAACGGAAAATCCAAACTCTGAAAATGAAAAAAAAGGAGGAGTTTTGTTGTTTCGTGCGCACAGGGGTTTACCTAAAAACAAAGCTTTGATCAAGTTCCTGAGTGAACCGGGTATGAAGGCTTTGATGCAAAAAACCGAAAATTTTTATATGGCAGAACAATCAAAAAATATGCACATCATCGACGATGAGCTTTTTTTTGTAATTGATGAAAAAAATAATACAATCGACCTAACAGACAAAGGGATTGATTATGTATCCAATGATGCTGAAGAAGCAAAATTTTACATACTTACAGATGTGGGTGCTGAAATTGCTGAACTCGAAAAAATGAATCTGAGTCCGGCCGCAAAACTTGAAAAGAAAGCCGAAATCTTACGCAACTATGCCATTCAGTCCGACAGGGTTCATACTGTCAATCAGTTATTGAAAGCTTACACTTTATTCGAACTTGATACAGAATATGTTATCATTGACAATAAAGTGAAGATTGTAGATGAGCAAACAGGTCGTATTATGGAAGGCAGGCGTTATTCTGATGGTTTGCATCAGGCCATTGAAGCCAAGGAAAATGTAAAAGTGGAAGCTGCTACCCAAACTTATGCTACCATTACTTTGCAGAATTATTTCAGAATGTACAGCAAACTTGCTGGGATGACCGGTACAGCCGAAACAGAAGCAGGTGAATTGTGGGATATTTACAAACTGGATGTTGTTGTTATACCTACCAACAGACCCATCGTTCGTAAGGATAGAGAAGATCTTGTCTATAAAACCAAAAAAGAAAAATACAATGCAGTTATTGAAGAAATTCAGAATTTAGTAAACATTGGAAGACCTGTTTTGGTGGGTACTACTTCTGTTGAAATTTCAGAATTACTCAGCCGTTCCCTTAAAATGCGCAATATTCGCCACAATGTGCTGAATGCCAAGTTGCATAAAAAAGAAGCCGATATTGTTGCGGAAGCAGGTATTGCCGGAACGGTTACCATTGCTACCAATATGGCTGGTCGTGGAACCGATATAAAATTAGGACCCGGTGTTAAAGAGGCAGGTGGTCTGGCAATTGTAGGTACTGAACGCCATGAATCCCGTCGTGTTGACCGCCAGTTACGTGGACGTGCCGGTCGTCAGGGAGATCCGGGAAGTACTCAGTTCTTTGTTTCTCTGGAAGATGATCTGATGCGATTATTTGGTTCAGATCGTATTGCCAGTGTGATGGATCGTCTGGGACTGAAAGAAGGAGAAGAAATTCAGCATTCCATGATCACTAAATCTATCGAAAGAGCACAAAAGAAGGTGGAAGAGAATAACTTCGGTGTTCGTAAACGTTTGCTCGAATACGATGATGTAATGAATGCACAGCGCGAAGTAATTTACAAGAAACGCCGTAATGCTTTGTATGGAGACCGTTTACCGATTGATATTTCAAATATGATGTACGACGTCAGCGAAAGTATCATTCAGGATCATATTGAAAACAGAGATTTTAGCGGTTTTAACCTGGAGCTTATCAGAACTTTCGGGGTTGAATCTCCGGTTAATGAAAAAGAATTCTTTAATTTCAAAATGGATGATATGTCTGATAAGGTTTTTGATGAAGTATATCAATCCTATCACAACAAATCAGTTTTAATGGCCGAACAGGCATATCCCATCATTAAAGATGTCTATGAAAACAATGCCGGACGATATGAAAATATTGCGATACCAATCACCGACGGCAAAAAGACATTAAATATTGTAGCACCTATTAAAAAATGCTATGATACCAAAGGAAAAGAAGTAATCGTTGCTGTTGAGAAAAGCCTTACCCTGGCCTTAATTGACGATGCATGGAAAGAACAACTCCGCGAAATGGATGAGTTGAAACAATCTGTTCAAAACGCAACTTACGAACAAAAAGACCCTTTGTTGATTTACAAATTTGAATCCTTCGAATTGTTTAAAACAATGATTCAAAACATTAATAAAGAAATCAGTTCGTTTTTATGCTTAGGAAAGTTACCAATCCAGGATTCATCCAACGTAAAAGAAGCTAAAATACAACATACCGACATGAGCCGGCTAAAAACCAGCCGTGATGAGCAATTGCCTACAGGCAACCGCACACAAAGTGAAGAAAAGGTACAACCTGTAAGGGTAGAGAAAAAAGTGGGTCGCAATGATCCTTGCCCTTGTGGTAGCGGAAAAAAATATAAACAATGCCATGGTAAGGATTTGGAGAATTAGAGATTTGGTGATTTATAATTTAACTCGAACACCTTTTTTAACGTATAAATTAAGTACTTCAGGCATTCTAAGTACTTTAGGCACTTAAAAACAATATGCTGATAGTCTGTTATTTAATTTCAATAAATTTACTGTCAGCGATTGTGTTCTATGCAGATAAGCGAAATGCTGTAAAAAAGCGAAGGCGCATACCTGAAACCACACTTCATTTATTAGAACTGTTTGGAGGCGTATTTAGTATTCTGATTTTAATGTACTTAATACATCATAAAAACAGTAAGCCTTTTTATTATATTGTAAGCTATCTTTTGTTAATCACTTGGATACTGATTTATTTAAAATTCGATGTTTTGATTCAGTTTTTTAATCAAACTTTGAAATAAAGATATCGTCTTGATTAATTTCAATATTTGCTTACTGAAATGGAATTATTAAAATTCAACATGCATGAAAATTCTTCTCACGGGTGCTACCGGCTATATTGCACAGCGATTGTTGGCAGTTTTACTTCAAAATGGCCATGAGGTTGTTTGCTGTGTAAGAGATACAAATAGATTTAATACTCATAAATTCCCTTTAGGAAGATTAAAAGTAATTGAAGCTGATTTTCTTCATAAAGACAGTTTGGACAGCATCCCGGATGATATTGATGTGGCATATTATTTAATACATTCAATGTCAACAGAATCAGGAGATTTCGGGAGTATGGAAGAAATCTGTGCCATTAACTTCAGGGAAAGAATTGAAAAAACCAAGGCTGTTCAGGTCATTTATTTAAGCGGGATTGTAAACGAAACGGTATTGTCCAGACATTTGTCTTCGCGAAAAAATGTAGAAGATATACTGGCTGATTCAGGTTTTGCATTGACTACTTTGAGGGCCGGGATTATAGTTGGTTCTGGTAGTGCTTCCTTTGAAATCATCAGGGATCTGGTAGAAAAATTACCTGTCATGATTACACCACGCTGGCTGAATACTAAATGCCAACCCATCGCAATTCGCAATGTTGTTGAATTCTTAATCGGAGTTATTGGGAAAACGGATACCTATCATAAAAGTTATGATATCGGAGGTCCTGACATCTTAAGCTATAAGGAAATGCTCCTGCATTTTGCCAGGATCAGAGGACTTAAACGGAAAATATTTGTAGTTCCTGTGATGACACCCAAAATTTCGTCCTACTGGCTTTATTTTGTTACGGCAACTTCATTTGCTTTAGCCAAAAATCTTGTAAACAGCATGAAAGTTGAAGTTATATGCAAACCCAATAATTTAGCCTCATTGCTTGAAATTTCTTTGATTGATTATGACACATCCATAAAACTGGCATTTGATAAAACAGAACAGAATCAGGTCTTGTCGAGTTGGAAAGATGCTCAAACCTCTGGTATTCTTTCAAAAGGAATTTCCAAATACATTGAAGTGCCGGTAAACGGGTGTTATACAGATATCCGCAAAATACAAACTGAAAATACCAAAAATGTGCTGGATAAAGTCTGGTCTATTGGAGGGAAAACAGGATGGTATTATGGTAACTGGCTTTGGGAAATCAGAGGATTTATAGATCAGTTAATAGGTGGAGTAGGGATGAGAAGAGGCAGAAAAAGTGAAACAGAGATTTCGCCAGGCGAAGCCCTTGATTTCTGGAGGGTTTTATTGGCGAATAAAGAAGAGAAAAGATTATTACTCTATGCCGAAATGAAATTACCCGGTGAAGCATGGCTGGAATTTAAAATAGATGAACAAAATATGCTTACTCAAACGGCTACTTTCAGACCATTGGGGCTTATGGGCAGAATGTACTGGTATTCAATGCTTCCTTTCCATGGATTTATTTTCAGGGGAATGATCAAAAATATTGCAAAGCAATGCGGTGAGAAATGATAAACCCTTTATTTTGTCGGGAAAGTGTTGCTCCACAATTTGATTAATTTCCGGCAATACCGGGAAATTTCAATCAATTAAACACCTTATTCCTCCGGTTCTATTCTGTTTTTAAGTTCCCTCATTTCAGTTTCCAGCTTTTCAATTTCACGTTTTTTCTTTTCAATACCGCTTCGAGCAGATATAATACGTGCTTCAATACCGGTTTTTGCAGTACTGTCCTTACCCGATGAAATAAGGATATCCAGATGATCTTCCAGTTCTGATAAATTTTCTAGGTCTCTTTCAATATCTGCTTTTAACTGATGTATTTCTGTATTGGTTTCGGCTAATTTATACTGCATCCTTACTTCCCAGTTCTTTTTCTTGGTATGGAAATATTCATCTACACGGGTGTTCAGTATTTCAAAGGCAGTTTGCAGCCGGGCATACAATTCCTCCCTTTCCTCTTTAATCAATTTAATACCTTTGAATTCAGACTGTATTTTTTTAAGAAACTCTCTGGTATCTTTGTATTCGTGGGTTTCCTCTGCCTGTTCCAGCCCTTTACTTACCAATGCTTTTAAGCGTTTGTAGTTTTCAGAAGCTTCTTTTGTATAACTACCTCTTTCTTCGTCCTGCCGGAAATTAAGTTTTTCAAATGCCTGCTGAAGTAAGGCTTGAAGTTCCAATCTTTGTTCTCTTAATAAAGCAGATTCCCTTATATTTGATTGTAGTTCTTTGAGTTTTTCTCGAACTGTTTTAAAATCAGATGAATGTTCTGACTGACTTAGTATTTCATCAACTTTTGGTTTATATTCATCATACTGACTTTGTGCCAGCGACAGATTTTTTTCTGTTTCCTCTTCTTTCCGAAGATTAATGACAGTGAATGCTTCCTGGATTTTTGCATACAATTCATCCTTTTGCTCTCTGCTTAATTTAGCATCCCTCAGATGGGACTGAACTTGTATCAATCCATCTTTACCCGCTCTTGTATCATCTGTATGTATTGAAAATGCTACAGCCTCCTCAACACTTTGTTTTAATTCATTGTAGTTTTCCGAAACTTCTGTGGCAAAGGAATTCGCTTGCGTGTTTTGTAGTTCTTTCAATGCGTTAAATGCTCCCTGCAACCTAGCATAAAGGGTTTCTCTGTGTTCACGTTGTAATTTGGCTCCTTTAAAAAGCGACTGAACCTCAAGCAGGAAATTCCAGCATTCTCTGGTGTCCTTGGTGTTATGAGCCATAAATACAGCCTCTTCCACTTTGTTTTTAATTTCAAAATAGTTCATAGCCGCTTCATTTTCAAAATTCAGGCGATCTTCATTTATTTTTTGATTAAGGTCGGCAAAACTCAATTGAAGCCTGTTGTAAAGTTCTTCCCGGTCTTCACGATGAAGTTTTAAACCTTTAAAACAATTTTGAATTTCAATCAAATAGCCTTTAGCTTCACGTAAGTCTGAAGTCTTTTTTACTTTACCAAGTGTTTGTTCTAGTTTGACTTTGAGTTCTTTGTAATTTTTTAGGCTTTCCTCATCGCGCATTCTTTCATTGTCTAACATAAAGTAATAATCTTTGTTAATATGGATTTGTTTCTGGTAATGCAAAAGTAAAAAAAATGATGGATATATGAATGAAAGATGTTTTTAGCAGTTTTAAATTAATATAATTTACAATGTAGTGATTAATAAATATGCATTAAAATCCTTTTAAAATTAATCAAATTTCATGCAGCACCAATTCTGAAGAGATTTTAATATACAAACCTAATACCATGGCTTGGTTTATTTATATAAAAAGACGAACTTTCTACCATTAAAATTTTTCGAAATAAAGTGAAATAAG
>CAIUKU010000288.1 GCA_903899825.1 uncultured Bacteroidales bacterium
TCAGTTCAATTAAATCTGAGGTTGCAAAATTATACTTTTGTACTTAAATATTGCTAATTAGTTTTTTGACCACAAAGAATCTTTGAATGAGAAATATAACTAAAATTATTGGGTTGCTACTCTTATGTACTTTTAATTGTAGTTATGCTCAAAATGAAAAGAAACAAATTTCATTGAAAGAATACATTGAAACCTATAAAGAAATTGCAGTCAGCAACATGAAAAACTTCAAGATTCCTGCCAGCATTACCATGGCTCAGGGAATTTTAGAATCGGCAAATGGCAATAGTGACTTAGCCAGATATGCTAATAATCATTTTGGGATAAAATGTACAAGTGATTGGCAAGGGAGAACTTATTTAAAAGATGATGATAAAAAAGATGATTGTTTCAGGGTGTATGATGAAGCATTGGAATCTTATAAAGATCATTCAAGCTTTTTAAGGACAAGGCAAAGATATGCGAACTTGTTTTTATTAAAGATAACTGATTATAAAGCCTGGGCACAAGGTTTAAAAGATGCGGGATATGCTACTAATCCAAGCTATCCGCAATTATTAATTAAAATTATTGAAGACAATCGGCTCTTTGAACTGGATAACACTGAACCAATTACGAATATTGTAAAGGTGTACGAAGATATTATAAATAAAAATGATGATACCGAGGATTTTGAAGTTGTATCAATAGGCAACAATCATCGTAAAGTATTTTTAAACAACAACATTAAATTTATTCTTGTTAAAAAAGAAGATTCATTTTATAAAATTTCTGTTGATTTCGAAATGAAAGCGGGTGAATTGTACAGATACAATGATTTTCCAACTGATTATATATTGAAACAAGGAGAAAAAGTCTATCTTCAGCCCAAGCGACGTAAAGCATTGCATGATTTTCATATTGTAAAAACAAATGAAACGATGCTTGAAATTTCTCAGCAATATGGGATTAAACTAAAACAGTTGTATCGGAAAAACAGGATGGAAGAAGGTGCATCAACACATCCAGGAGATAAACTGTGGCTGCGGAAAAAGAGGCCACAATAGCGACAACATTTTAGCATCGAACAATTTTAAGAATAATCTGTTTATCTTTTTTGTTAAATAATTTTAAGAAATTATGATAAAAAAATTGCTGATAGCCAATCGAGGTGAAATAGCAGTAAGGGTTATGCGTTCATGCAAGGAATTGGGGATAAAAACGGTAGCTGTTTTTTCGGATGCCGATCGTAAAGCCAAACACGTTAGGTACGCAGATGAAGCCTATCACATTGGTGCTTCTCCTTCATCTGAAAGCTATTTAAGAATGGATAAAATCATTGCTGTAGCCAAAAAATCAGGTGCCGATGCTATACATCCCGGTTATGGGTTCTTATCTGAAAATGGTGATTTTGCTCAGTTATGTGAAGATGAAGGGATTATCTTTATCGGACCGTCTCCTTATGCCATTCATACCATGGGCGATAAAATCACTGCCCGCCAGACCATGATGGAAGCAGGTGTTCCGGTAGTTCCAGGAACCAAAGAAAAAATCACATCCGAAAAACGTGCACTGGAAATGATACGCGAAATAGGATTCCCGGTTATGATAAAAGCTTCTGCCGGTGGTGGTGGTAAAGGTATGCGCATGGTAAAAGAAGAAAGTGAACTGATAAGTGCTATCAGAGGAGCCCGTTCCGAAGCCAAATCTTCATTTGGGGATGATGCCGTTTATATAGAAAAATACATATCTTCACCTCATCACATCGAATTTCAGATCCTGGCCGATAAATTCGGTAATACCATTCATCTTTGCGAAAGGGAATGTTCAGTGCAGAGAAGACATCAAAAGGTAGTTGAAGAAACTCCTTCCCCTTTAATGACGCCTGAATTACGCGAAAAAATGGGAAAAGATGCTGTAGCTGCTGCAAAAGCCGTGAACTATTATGGTGCTGGTACTATAGAGTTCTTAGTGGATGATGACCATAACTACTATTTCCTTGAAATGAATACCCGCTTACAGGTTGAGCATCCAATTACCGAAAGGGTAGTAGGAGTAGATATTGTTCGTGAACAGATCAATATAGCAAATGGTTTACCATTAACATATCAGCAAACGCAAATCAAACAGCGGGGGCATAGCATTGAATGCCGCATTTACGCTGAAGATCCAGATAATAATTTTATGCCCTGCCCAGGTATAATCAGAGAAATTGTTGAACCTTTGGGGTTGGGCGTTCGTACCGACGGGTATATGTATGAAGGTTTTGAAATTCCTATTTTTTATGATCCCATGATTTCAAAACTGATTGTTTGGGGAGAAACCAGGCATGAAGCTATTTCCCGCATGAAAAGAACACTGGATGAATATAAAATTTCCGGTGTAAAAACTTCACTTTCGTTTCTGAGAAGTATTATGGAAACACCTGATTTTGTGGATGGAAAATACAATACGCATTTTATTGAACAAAATCTTGATTTTTTATTAAGCAAACGCATTTGCGATACCCATTGTGAGGATATTGCCATGATAGCCGGTTTTGTTGAATATTTATCAAAGCTTAAGAAAATTCAACCTACAACACAGTTCGAAGTTTATACCAATAAATGGAAAGATGTAGGAAGAATTAAAGCAGCCATGCGGATTTAATCATTTAAATTATTATTAATTATGGAGTTTGAAGTAATTATAGGCGAACGTACCGCAAAAATCAATTTGTTGGAAAAAACAGGCAATATACTCAAAATTGCTGTGGATGATAAAATTTATGAATTGGATACCGTTACTACGGGAAATGGTGTTTATTCAATCATATCTCACGGAAAATCATTTGATATTGATGTAGTACAAGGGCAAAGTAATAAACATTTTATTGTTAACTCGGATATGAGCGAATACAAAGTTGAAATTGTAGATGCTGAAAGCCGTTATATGAAAGCAATGAATAAAGCCCAGGGGTTTGATGAAGGCAATGTTATTTATTGTCCGATGCCGGGAAAAATTGTAAAAGTGCTGGTCGCTGTGGGTGATTCAGTTGAAACCGGTCAAACACTGGTAATTGTTTCTGCCATGAAAATGGAAAGTGAATTTAAAGCATCCAAACCCGGAGTAATAAAAGAAATCGCCGTAAAAGAAGATGATACGGTAAGCGGTGGTCAGAAAATGATCATAATGGAATAGCCATTTAAAAGCAAATATAAAAATTATTGAATGTTTGAAAATTAATTATAAGTTATGTCAACATTAGAAGAAAAATTCAGAATTTTTGAAGAAAAAAATAAAGCCGCGGAATTAGGCGGAGGATTGTCCAGAATTGAAAAGCAACATCAGGGAGGCAAATTAACTGCCAGAGAAAGAATAGAGATATTACTGGACAAAGGTTCTTTTGTAGAAATGGATAAATTCGTGGTACATCGCAATTCCGATTTCGGAATGGAAAGCCAAAAAATAATGGGTGATGGAGTGGTTACCGGTCATGGTAAAATTGATGGAAGGCTGATTTATGTCTTTTCTCAGGATTTTACAGTTTTGGGTGGCAGTCTGGGACGTGCCAACGCTGATAAAGTAAAAAAAGTTATGGAAATGTCTATGCGGATGGGTGCTCCTATTATTGGGCTGAACGATTCAGGTGGTGCACGTATTCAGGAAGGTGTGGAAAGTTTGGGAGGCTATGCCGATTTGTTTTATCTTAATGTAATGGCTTCGGGAGTTGTTCCTCAGATTTCGGCAATTTTAGGACCCTGTGCCGGAGGTGCAGTCTATTCACCTGCATTGACCGATTTTATTATGATGGTGAACCAAACCAGTTATATGTTTGTAACCGGACCTGATGTTATTAAAAGTGTAACCCACGAAGAAGTTACCAAAGACGATCTTGGTGGTGCGCGTACTCACAATGCTACCAGCGGTGTGGCTCATCTGATTGCCGAAGACGATGAACATGCCATGATGATGCTTCGCGAACTGATCAGCTATCTTCCCTCTAACAATATGGAAGATCCTCCAATGAAAATATGTACCGACGACATTCACCGCACAGAAGAAAAGCTTCAGACCCTGGTACCTGCTGATTCAAACAAACCTTATGATATCAAGGAATTGATTACTACAGTTGTTGATGACCATCGTTTTTTCGAAATTCAACCCCTTCATGCCATGAATATTGTCATTGGCTTTGCACGTCTGGGAGGTCGTTCTGTAGGTATTGTAGCTAATCAACCTGCACATCTTGCAGGCTGTCTCGATATTTCTTCCTCTGCCAAAGCAGCCCGTTTTGTAAGATTCTGTGATTCTTTCAGTATACCGATTATTACTTTTGTGGATGTTCCCGGATTTCTACCCGGAACTACCCAGGAATTAGGCGGCATTATTAAACATGGTGCTAAGTTGTTGTATGCTTTTTGTGAAGCTACCGTTCCCAAGATTACCCTAATCACCCGCAAAGCTTATGGTGGTGCTTATGATGTGATGTCGAGCAAACACATAGGTGCTGATGTGAATATGGCTTATCCTACAGCAGAAATTGCCGTAATGGGATCCGAAGGTGCTGTTAATATTCTGTATCGTGATGCCAATCCTGAAGAAAAATTACAGTACCTGGATGATTATCGCGAAAAATTTGCCAGTCCTTATAAAGCAGCTGAACACGGCTATATTGATGAAATTATTTATCCGAAAGACACCCGTTACAAATTGATTGAAGCATTGGAAATGACTCAAAACAAACGTGCTTCCAATCCACCTAAAAAACATGGAAATATTCCATTGTAAATAAATTATAATAGTATATAGGAAAAAATAATTAATCTTATTCTTTTATGAACTTCCTATAAATACTATTAGTATTCGTCTGAATTTTAATAAAATAAAATCCTTTAGAAAAATGGCTTACATCCAATTCGGATGCTTTGTCATTTTTATTTTCTGAAAAAGCAATCAGTTTCCCATTTGCATCGTAAACAAAGATGTTGCAGGCTTTCGCAAAATTAATATTCAGTATAGTTTTTGCCGGATTAGGATAAATACGAACAACATCATGGCTGCTTTTCTCTTCAGTATCGGTGATAATAATATGCTGTGAAATAGATTTTAGTTTACATCCCAAAGCATTTTCAGCCATCAAAAAATAATGCCCACTTTGGCTTACGTTCAACGTATTGCTGCTTGCAGATGAAATCCACTGCATATCCTGATACCAATAATAGTGGGGATAAAGCCCGCTGATAAGCTGATTATTCTGCCACAGTAAATACGGAGTAATGCTTTGAAGATTTGTTGAAGCAAAACTATCAATTACTGTCTGCCAGGCAGCTTGTTTAAGCTGATTAGCTGTTGATGAACTCAAGCCTCCACTTGCAAAACTATGTAAGGGATTATCTCTGAAAATTGCTGCATAAATTACATTTGCAGTCAGAAAACTACCTTCCAGCGAAGGATGCATTTCATCAGCAGAAAATAAATCATAAGCAGGATTGCTTTGAATTATTTTTTTCCAGGCTTCTCCAATAGGAGCTATAATTTGATGTGCTGTATCGTTCAAAAAACGATAGTTGGCAGTTATTCTGTCTATCATTTCTATACCAGTATTCCCATAAGGTGGCATACCATTTTTAGTTCCCCAACCGGCAAACCATAGCATTTTAGCACAGGGATTGTTTTTCAATACCGAATCTCTGATCTGTAAATGACCCTGAATAACCAGACTGCTTGAAGGAAAGTGTCCGTAATCCAGCACAAATCGCCCCTGATTATCCTGTAATACTACATAATCCCATTTATCTGAACGGATATTTTCGTAAACAGCCGGATTATTCATGTGTGCCTGTGTTCCCTGGGAAATATCACCTACACTTACTCCACCGGGAGCATACATTTGTGTTTTAACTTTATATCCGGCACTATCGGCAATATTCCTGAACAAATCCGGCATATTCTCTACATAGGTATAACTATTACCGATAAACAGAACTTTGATGGTATCCTGAGCATTGGAATGAAGTGCAGTTAATATTGATAAAATAAATAAAATCTTTTTCATTAAGATTGTTTTTAATGTGAAATTACTATTTTCCTACTCATTTTATAATTTTCTGTTTGAAATTCACAAAAATAAATTCCATTTGGAATATTTGTAAAGTTAAAATGAAGATGATGTTTACCCTTTTCTTTTACTTCAGATAACAGATTAGAAATTTTTACCCCATTGTTATCCGTCAGATTTACTGAACATATTGATTTTGAAGGCAAATAAATATCAATTTCCGCATCATTTTGAATCGGAATGGGAAACACACTTATAGAAATATCATCTTTTAATGATTTTTTATTTTCATTTATCGACAAACTACCTCCATTCGTTGTTTTATACATTTTCCCATCGTTTCCAGCCAAAAATCCTGTGTCTTGTGAAGTAAAAAAACAAGACCATATTGCTTCAACTCCAAGACTTGTGTCTGAAATCCAATTGCTTCCTCCATCATTGGAATATAATATATTTCCATTCATTTGTGCTGCCCATCCTTTATTTAGATTGGTAAACCAAATAGTGCCAATAATTGTAGTATTTGGCGTTGTTATTGTTGACCATGTTTCACCGCCATCTGATGTCCGGATAATGGTACCTAAATCTCCTGCTGCCCATCCATTGTTAGCATCTATAAAGTGAAGTGAAAATAAATCGTTAGTTATACCACTGTTTTTGATAAGCCATGTATTTCCTCCATCAGTAGTTTTAAGTATTCTTCCACCTTGTCCCACTATAATACCGGAAGTGGGAGTAATAAAATTTATCATATATAAAATCATCGTTGTATTTGATGTCACAATATTCCAGTTTGCACCACCATCTATAGTTTTAAGAATTGTACCGTTTTCACCAACTATTATTCCAGAAGTTGATGAAAAGAAATGGGCACTATTCAAATAATTGGTTGTTCCACTAACCTGAGATGTCCATGTATTACCACCATCAGATGTTTTTAATATTTTACCATCCCAACCTACTGCCCAGCCTGTTGTTGTGGTTGGGAAATAACATCCGTATAGGCTGTTTAACACATTGCTTGTTTGAGTGTTCCATGTATTGCCGCCATCAGTAGTTTTCATAATTAAACCATCCTGACCAACCACCCAGCCTATTTGAGATGAAGGGAAACTTAAAGAAAAAAGACTGGTTGTAGTACCAGTATTAACAGGAATCCATGCATTTTGACAAAAGCCGACTTCACTAGAGAAAAGAATAATAGCAATCAGAATTAAATATAAAATTTTCTTCATAATGATAAAATTAAGATGAATGCCTGTATGACAAATATTTTTAAAAAATAGTTGCCTATAGAATAGAAAAATCAAATTATCAGGCAACCAATTTTTGTATTTTGTTGTCATTAACTATAGTATAAATGTTTTAATCAAAATGGATATGAAAAAAAAATTATTTATTTTTGTTGTAACAGCTATTTTCCCAATAGCGAATATTTTTGCACAATGTGCACAGACAGCCAATATTTATTCATTTTCCTATGGTGGTCATAATTACGAAATTGTAAAAGAACTAAAGAACTGGACAGATGCCGCGGCATGTGCAGTTGAGAGAGGAGGTTATCTTGTTCGGATTGATAATGCAGCTGAGAATGCTCAGATTATGACATCAATAACTGCTGCCGGTATCTCAGCATCCTATCATCCTGTTACTGACGGAGGAGGAGCTTCCTATATCTGGACAGGTGGCAGCGATAAAAATAACGAAGGAACATGGCTGTGGGATGGTGATAATAATAATGTGGGGACAAATTTCTACACAGGACAAGGTACTGCCGGAAGTGGTGGCGGCGTCGCAGTAGGCGGAGCTTATGTTAACTGGGGTTGTTCATCGGGTATGTGTGAACCTGATAATTATTTTTATTTACATGATCAGGATGCCCTGGGTTTTGCCTTAAATTCATGGCCTTATGGAAGTGCATCGCAATGGAACGACATTGATAATACCAATACTTTGTATTTTATTATTGAAAATGACGGAACACCTCCACCCTGCACAACACCATCCTCTTTAAGCGCTTTTAACATAAGCAATACTACTGCAAAAATTCGTTGGACCAGTACTGCAGCTAATTTCAGTGTCAGATACAAAACTTCTGTTGCCTCTAACTGGACAACGGTAGCCTCATCAAACGATACACTTGCATTAACTGCATTGACAGCAAATACAACATATAATTTTCAGGTAAAAGCAATTTGCAGTTCAGCACCTTCCGACACAAGTTCATGGTCAGCAGTGGCAAATTTCACTACCCTGAATAATATTGGAGTACAGGAAAAAAAAAGCAATGAAATAACAATTTTTCCTAATCCTGCAGACAATTATATTCAAATAGAAGGTATTGGAGACCTCAAAGCAACTATCAAAATTTTAAATCTTGATGGTAAAATGCTTAAAGAAGTAGACCTTTCTGAAATCCCGGAAGGCAGAATAAATATCAAAAATTTGCCAGAAGGCATTTATTTTGTTAAAATTAATTCGAAGAACCATCAATATACATTAAGATTTGTAAAAAAGTAAATTCTTTTATATACTTTTGATTTTTAAAACAAAATGAATTCAAAACATTTACTTTTTTTCCTGGTTTTTTTTCCTGAATTTTTAACTGCACAAATACTGCCTGCTAGTTTTGATTTGCGTAATTATAACGGGAACAATTATGTAACTTCGGTAAAAGCTCAACAAGGGGGAACCTGTTGGACACATGGTGCCTTGGCTGCTATTGAAGGAAATTTATTAATGACAGGAGTATGGCAACAAGCAGGAGAACAGGGAGAACCTGATCTTTCAGAGTATCATCTCGATTGGTGGAATGGGTTCAATCAACATAACAATGATGATATCAATCCACCAACCGGAAATGGACTGGTGGTTCATAATGGTGGAGATTATAGAGTAACAGCAGCTTATTTATCCAGAGGTGAAGGTGCTGTCAGGGAAATCGATGCCTCTTCATTTGCTACACCACCATTACGTTCTGATACTTCCTATCATTATTTTTATGCCCGAGATATTGAATGGTATACTACAGGAACAGGACTTGAAAGAATTAATACCATTAAACAAAAATTAATGACCGAAGGTATTGTTGGTACATCTATGTGCGTTGGCGGTTTTTGGTCAGCAGGCAATATTCATTACCAACCTCCTTCTGATTTGAATGACCCAAATCATGCGGTTGCTATTATTGGGTGGGATGACAGTATGCATACTCCTGCAGAAAATCCCGGGGCCTGGCTATGCAAAAACAGCTGGGGTGCTGCCTGGGGAAACAATGGCTATTTCTGGATTTCTTATTATGACAAACATTGCGGACAACACCCTCAGATGGGAGCCATTTCTTTTCAAAATACTGAACCTTTGCAGTATGACAAGGTGTATTTTCATGATTATCACGGATGGAGAGATGAACTCCCAAAATGTTCTCAGGCTTTCAATCGCTTTATAGCTTCAGATTATGGATTATTAAAGGCTGTTAGTTTTTATACAGTTACTGATAGTATACATTATACTGTTGTAGTTTACGACAGCATTTCTAATGGTGTTTTACAAAATCCGTTATCATTTAAATCAGGCGATATTAATCATACAGGTTTTCATACCATTGACTTAGATAGTTTAGTCACACTGATACCTTCAAATGATTTTTATATTTACCTGATGCTTTCTGCCGGAGGTCAGGCTTATGACAAAACCTCTGCTGTTCCTGTTTTGCTTGGTAGTTCAAGCCGAACAATCGTTTCATCATCAGCCGTTCAAAACGAAAGTTTTTACATGGATACCGTTGGACATTGGACTGATTTACATGGAATTGATTCAACTGCCAATTTTTGTATAAAAGGACTAAGCACAAAACTGCTTCCTGAAACCTCATCAATTCCAACAGGAAATAATTCAATCTGTAAGGGAGAAATATTTACAGTTTATCAAATTCCTGAAATAAATTATGCAAGCAATTATTTCTGGACGATTTCTCCTGCAAATGCAGCTATAATAACAAATTATGATACTATAGCTGAAGTTCACTGGAATAGTAATTTTACCGGGCTCGCTCAATTATCGGTTAAAGGAAGTAATAATTGGGGATATGGCAATACTTCACCTTCACTATTGATTAAAGTGAATGAATTGCCAAATCCAAATATTGGTAACGATACAACGATTTTAATCAGTCAATCGCTTAACCTTATGTGTAATCCTTCTTTTTCAAGTTATTTGTGGAGTAACAACAGCATAGATTCTTCTGTTTTTATTGTTGCAACCCAACTTGGTTTAGGTACACATCAGGTATGGGTAACAGTCACTGATTCTAATGGATGTGAAAACTCTGATACTCTTACGATTCAGGTGATCAATGATGTTTCAGCTGAAAATTTAAACAAACCCGATATTAGCATTTATCCGAATCCGGCAAATGATTTTATTTATGTTAAAGGAATTTCCCGGAATAATGAAGAAGATATTGAGATGAGCATTTTATCTACAGAAGGAAGCCTTGTTTATAATCAAACGATAAACAGTATGCATGAACCTGTTATCGATGTTTCACTTCTTCCCGATGGATTTTATTTTATAAAACTAATTTCGAAAAATCAAACTTACTTTTTCCGTTTTATAAAGCAATAAATTCAGAATCAGAAAATAGGGTGGGTTAGTAAAAATTGACTGAAAATATATAAATGAAGGATTTCTTTCAATTTACGACTTATAAATCAATACCGTTTAGTTAGTTGCTTTGATTCTGAAGCTTTTAGGTCTATCGACACTGAAAACATTGATATGCAAACCTGACAGCGTCCGAAGGTCCTGTCAGCGTTAAAATTCCTTTACCAAACAACATTGACTTATAAATTAATAATTTTTTCATACAATTGTTTTCCTGTTTTTAAATCATTCCCGAATAATTCAATGAATTCAACTGTTGTATACATTTTAGGTTTGGCAGTTACATAAATTTTGGTGAGATTGGCATCCATTCCGCTTATTTTTATCAATGCACGTGAATTCCCTTTATTATCTATAGAAACCAAAATTTTCCTTTTGTTGAAAGCTTTCAAGGTAACATAAATATTACCCAGTGATGTTTTTTCATAACTATAACCATAAGCCATACGCCGTTGAATATAATTTAACTCTGATCTTTTGCCATCAGAGGCATAATCCATCCAATAGGCATCTATAGGATTTTCAAGGTCTAATGTTCCGTTTGACAATATATTTGCATCGTAACAAACTGTATTTTTGTTCATGTTGCGTTCAATCACAAACAAGCGTTTATTCAGTTTTCTGGATTCAATGGTTTTGATGTCAATGACTGAAGGATGGTTTTTATTACTGAAAAAATTTTCTCCATTAATAAAAGAAATACTTAAAAAACACAAAACGAGGATTTTATTCATAATTATCTTTTTTATAAAGATTTTGCAAAAGTATAAAAAAAACTGATTCCTTTTTGAATCTTCTTCGGTATGATTTTTGTTAAAAGATGATAAAAAACGATTACTTAAGTGAAATTTTTATAGTGTATTTAAAAAGAATGTATCTTTGTCAGTTAATTCCCCTTTTGAGAAATCAAAATGTATAAAACAATTAATAATATAAATATGAACATGAAATATAAAATTGCTGTTGTTTTTTTTATTGCTCAATATTTGCTTTGTTTTCAAACTGTAAACGCCCAACAGAAACAAGCTAAAGTGGGATGTATTGGGTTTTACAATCTCGAAAATCTTTTTGATACCATTCAACAGAGTAATTTGAATGGAGGAGAATTTACACCTGATGGAATTTACCAGTGGAACACTGAGAAATATACTATAAAGTTAAAAAATATGTCTGAAGTTATTTCAAAAATTGGGGATGAATTGGTTATAGGAGGTCCGATAATTTTGGGTGTATCTGAAATTGAGAACAGAAGTGTTTTGGAAGATTTAATAAGACAACCAGCCTTAAAACCAATGAATTATGGAATTGTCCATTTTGATTCTCCTGACAAAAGAGGTATTGATGTTGGTTTAATTTATCAAAAGCAACATTTTACAGTAACAAAAGCATATCCTGTTGCAGTAAAAATGCCGGATGATACAAATTTTTTCACCCGTGACCAGTTAGTCGTTTTTGGATTGTTTGATGGTGAGCCTATTTGTGTTATTGTAAACCACTGGCCTTCGCGAAGTGGAGGGGAGAAAAAAAGCCAACCTAAACGTGCCCGGGCTGCTCAGGTATGCCGTTCTATTGCAGATTCAATCATGCAAAATGACCCTAATGCTAAAATTATTATCATGGGCGATTTAAATGATGACCCTTCAGATGTCAGCTTATTAAAATATTTAAAAGCAAAAAAAACAATAGAAGAAACTAAACCAGGAGACTTATATAATCCTATGTATAAGTTGTTTAAGGATGGTATAGGTTCCCTGGCTTACAGAGATTCATGGAATTTATTCGACCAAATTATAGTATCTTATCCTTTGATAGAAAAAGAAAAATCATCTTATAGATTGTATCAGACTAAAATTTATAACAAAAATTATTTAACAACAAAAGAAGGGCAGTATACCGGTTATCCATGGCGTACTTATTCAGGAACTACTTTTATGGCTGGTTATAGTGATCATTTTCCTTCTTATATTTTTTTAGTGAAAGAAAAACAATAAGATTTATAGGCAATTAAAAGCTTGGTAAATTGTATTTTATAATAATCTGTTGCATTTTTCGTTTTTTAATATTTATTTCATTTATTTTTGTCCTTAGATATATTTATTCATAAAATCCATAGCCCAATGTCAGACAGCATCGTTATTATCCCGACTTACAACGAAAAGGAGAATATTGAACGAATCATTCGAAAAGTTTTTTCACTTCAGCAATCATTTGATATATTGATAATTGAGGATAATTCCCCTGACGGAACTGCTATTATAGTAAAAAGACTCATACAGGAGTTTCCCGATAAACTTTTTATTGAAGAAAGAAAAGGAAAACTTGGGTTGGGAACTGCTTACATTCATGGTTTTAAATGGGCCATTGCAAAAAAATATGAATATATTTTTGAAATGGATGCCGATTTTTCACACAATCCGGAGGATTTATCCCGATTGTATGATGCTTGTGCCAAAAAAGGAGGTGATGTTGCAATAGGTTCCCGTTATATTAATGGCGTTAATGTAGTTAATTGGCCAATGGGAAGGGTATTGATGTCCTATTTTGCATCCATATATGTTCGGTTTATTACAAGAATGAAAATTATGGACACCACAGCTGGTTTTAAATGTTATCGTACAGAAGTGCTTAAAGCCATTGATTTAGATTCAATTAAATTTATGGGCTATGCTTTTCAGATTGAAATGAAATTCACAGCCTGGAAATTAGGTTTCAATGTTGTGGAAGTACCTATTATCTTTACCGACCGAACCGAAGGTAGTTCAAAAATGAGCAAAGGGATTTTTAAAGAAGCCTTTATTGGGGTGCTGAGTATGAAACTTGCAAGTCTGTTTAAAAAATACGATCGTATGCAATAGTCCAAAGACCGCTTATTGCGGTTTTTTTATACTTTAAAAAATGAAACAGTCAAAATACATAATCCTTCAAGCAAACATTGTGAATGAAGGTCTGATTAAGAAAGGAAATATTGCGATCAACAATGGTGTCATTATTGATATTTCTTATGATACGCACTTAGATGCTTTTTGTGAAAAATATGAGGATTTTACCAGAATAGAAGCTGAAGGAAAATACCTTTTACCAGGTATTATTGACGATCAGGTGCATTTTCGTGAACCGGGTTTAACATACAAAGGTGATATTTACTCAGAAAGCAAAGCTGCTGTTGCAGGAGGTATTACTTCATACATGGAAATGCCCAACACCAATCCTCAGGCGCTCACTCAGGAATTGTTAGAGGATAAATACAATTTGGCTGCTGAAAAATCTTTGGCTAACTATTCTTTTTACATGGGTACTTCTAATGATAACATTGAAGAAGTACTGAAAACAAATCCCGGAAATGTCTGTGGTGTTAAAATTTTCATGGGTGCTTCTACCGGAAATATGTTGGTCGATAATCCTATCACATTGGAAAATATATTCTCAAAATCGAAAATGCTGATTGCGCTCCATTGTGAAGACGAAAAAACCATTCAGAAAAATATAGAAACATATAAACAAAAATATGGTGAAGACATTCCTATGTCAGCCCATCCGCTTATCAGAAGTCGCGAAGCGTGTTATTCTTCTTCTTCTTTTGCAGTAAAATTAGCCAAAAAACACAATACCCGCATTCATATTTTACATTTGTCAACTGCTGAAGAAACAGCACTGTTTGAAAATACTATTCCTTTAAGTGAAAAAAAAATCACAGCTGAAGTATGCATACACCATTTGTGGTTTTCCGATGAAGATTACAAGGAAAAAGCTAGTTATATTAAATGGAATCCGGCAATTAAAACGATGAAAGACCGGGATGCATTACTGGCTGCTGTTTTGTCAGATAAAATAGACATTATTGCTACCGACCATGCACCTCATACCCTTGAAGAAAAGCAAAATTCGTATTTAAAAGCACCCTCAGGTGGTCCTTTGGTACAACATGCCCTGCCTGCCATGTTGGAGTTGTTCCATCAGGGTAAAATTAAACTGGAAAAAATTGTTGAAAAAATGAGCCATAATCCTGCCATTTTATTCAGTATAGAAAAAAGAGGTTTTATCCGAAAAGATTATTATGCCGACCTGGTAATGGTCGATATCAACAATCCTTGGAAAGTACAGAAAGACAATATACTCTATAAATGCAAATGGTCTCCATTTGAAAATCAAACTTTTAAGTCAAAAATTACCCATACTTTTGTAAACGGAAATTTGGTATATTGCAATGGAATATTTACTGAATCCATCAAAGGACAACGATTATTGTTTAATAGATAGAAGTATGTTTAAAAAGATAGGTTTATTAGTTGTTATCATCTTTTTGTTTTCCTGCAATACAAAAAAGGGATCAGCTACTGTCGATTATGGAAAAGTACTTAATCATAGTCAAATGACTGATGTTTTGGTTGACGTTTATCTTATTGAAGCTACAATGTTAAACATGGTTCAGGAACCCAACAATCTCAAACAATATAAAAAGCATTATTACACTTATCTGTATAAAAAGCATCAAATAAACCATCAGCAATTCTTAAAAAGCATGGAATATTATTGTTTCCATACTAAAGAACTCTCTCAGATTTACATTGATGTCATCAATCATCTAACTGCTATGCAAACACCTCAGACTGAACAATAATTTTGAAATATTATTATAATGCAATTGTAAATCATGATAAAAAAAACATTCCATTATTTCTTTCTTATTACTTTACTTTTTTTCTGTTTCACATCAGTTGATGCTGCATCTCCCAACCCCAAAAAGCCTGTTAAACCTAAAAATATAATTTTTTTAATTGGAGATGGAATGGGAACTGCTCAAATCTACGCAGCACTCACTACACGAAAAGACAATCTGAATATTGCAAAATTCAGGGTCGTAGGATTTCATAAATCTTATTCAGCAAATAATTATATAACCGATTCTGCAGCCGGAGCCACTGCATTTTCAACCGGAAGTAAAACCAACAATGGTTATTTGGCTATGGATACCAACAGGAAAATATTGCCAACTATTCTTGAGCTGGCTGAAGAGAAAGGCCTTTCAACCGGTCTGGTAACTACTTGCGCAATCACTCATGCAACTCCTGCTGCTTTTATCGCTCATGAATCCGGTAGAAACAAATACGATGATATTGCCAAATGGTTTTTAAAAACAGATGTTGATGTTTTTATAGGTGGAGGAAGAAAATACTTTGAAAATCGGGAGGACAAAAGAAACTTAAGTGATAGCTTAAGAAAAAACAATTATCAGGTAGTTTATAATCAGGATGAATTGCAAGCTATTTCAAATGGAAAGATTGCCGGATTATTATATGCAGATCATCCACCTGCAATGTTGGCAGGCAGAGGTAGGATGCTGGAAAAATCATCTGTCAAAGCCATCTCAGTTTTAGAAAAAAACAAGAAAGGCTACTTTATGATGATTGAAAGTTCCCAGATTGACTGGGTCTGTCACAACAATGCAGAAGATACGTTGATCAGCGAAATGATTGATTTCGATAATGTTGTGGGCATGGTGCTGGAATATGCCAAAAAAAATGGTGAAACATTAGTGGTTATAACCGGCGACCACGAAACCGGTGGCTATACCTTGCCAGGCAGCGATATAAAAGATGGAAAACTGAAAGGTAAATTTTCAACCACCAATCATACTGCAGTGATGATTCCTGTTTTTGCCTATGGCCCCGGTGCAGAAGAATTTATGGGTTTTATGGAGAATACAGATATCTTCTTTAAATTCAGAAAATTATTGTTAGGCTATTAAGGATAAAATCTTGATTATATCTTATTAAGAGTGGATATTATTTAAGAAAAATATCCATAAAAACAATCCAAAATAGATTGTTAAAATAGATTGTTAAAAAAAACAATAAAGATAATTTAGAATTTTAGGTGTAATGTTTAAAAATCTTAAA
>CAIUKU010000289.1 GCA_903899825.1 uncultured Bacteroidales bacterium
AAAATAATACCACTTTTCATTTCTTTCTATAATGCATACAATACTTTTAAAGTATTTTATGAATCTTTTTTTAATAATTTTGTTAAAACTTCAATATATTATTTTACATTTGCATACTTTTTTATTCAACCCAACTTAGTTGGATTGAATATAAAACCAACTTCCAACTTACTTACATTATAAAATGAAAAACAAGTATATTGATTTAATTGAGCAAACATTTGAATTTCCAAATGACGAATTCAAAGTAATTGATAATGAACTGTATTTTAATGAAGTCCCATTAATGGACATCATCAAACAATACGGAACACCGTTAAAAATCAGTTATTTACCAAAAATCAGTTCACAGATACAGAAAGCAAAACGGATGTTTAATGTAGCAATGGCAAAAGTTGATTATCAGAGTGATTATAATTACTGCTACTGTACAAAAAGTTCTCACTTTTCATTTATAATGGAAGAAGCCTTAAAAAATGACATTAGTATAGAAACGTCCTCAGCATTCGACATAAATATCATCAATGAATTGTTTCTTTTAGGAAAAATAAATAAAGAACGTCATATCATCTGTAATGGATTCAAACGACCGCAATATGTTGAAAACATTGCAGAATTGCTGAATCAGGGATTTATCAATACTATTCCTGTATTGGACAATAAAGACGAAATTCGTTTATTGGATGAGCAAATAAGCGGTCCCTGCAAAATCGGTATCAGGATAGCAGCTGAAGAAGAACCTATGTTTGAGTTTTATACATCCAGGCTTGGAATGCGATACAATGATATTTTGTCTTTTTATCTTGAAAACATTAAAGACAATTCAAAATTTGAATTAAAAATGCTTCATTTCTTTATTAATACCGGGATTAAAGATTCTGCTTATTATTGGAATGAGTTATCCAAGTGTGTTAACGTATATTGTGAACTCAAAAAGATTTGCCCTGAACTGGATTCATTAAACATAGGCGGAGGATTTCCTATTAAGAATAATTTAGGATTTAACTATGACTATGAGTACATGGCTGAAGAAATTATAGCTCAGGTTAAAAACATTTGTGAACAACAAAAAGTAGTTGAACCCCACATTTTTACAGAGTTTGGCTCTTTCACAGTTGGCGAAAGTGGTGCAACCTTATTCTCAATCATCGATCAGAAACAACAAAACGACAGAGAACTCTGGAACATGATTGATGGATCTTTTATGACTACACTGCCTGATACGTGGGCTATCAACCAACGGTATATTTTACTGGCAGTAAATAATTGGGACAAGGAATACCAAAGGGTTTTCTTAGGTGGACTAACCTGCGATAGTCAGGATTTTTACAATGCTGAAGCACATTCTAATGCTGTGTTTTTACCAAAAATTTCACCTGAAAGCCTACAGTATATCGGATTTTTCCATACCGGTGCCTATCAGGAGTCATTGGGCGGATATGGTGGCATACAACATTGTTTAATTCCTGCACCAAAACATATTATCATCGATTTAGATGAAGAAGGTGAATACTTTACCAAACTTTTCGCTAAAGAACAAAGTCATAAATCAATGCTTAAAATTTTAGGATATTAACCACCCCTCCCCAACCCTCCCCTAAGGGGAGGGAGAAAAAAACAGTTGAACGAAATTGAAAGTAAAAAATAAAACAAGCTAAAATTTTATTAGAATTTATTAATTTTGCAAATTATTATCAATTAAAGAAATAAAAATGAAAAAATCAGATTTATTAAAAGAAGTTGTAAAACATATTGATATCAAATCTTTTGATTCAACATCCATTATTGATGCAATGCGCGATATGTCATTCACATCAAGAGATACTGCCAATGCAACAGACATCCTGAATAAAATGATCAACGAGGATGAATGCAGCATCATCCTTACCCTTGCCGGAAGTACAAGTGCAGCAGGTTGTATGCAGGTATATGTTGACATGGTTAAAGCCAATATGATAGATGCAATTGTTGCAACCGGTGCATCTATTGTAGATATGGATTTTTTCGAAGCTTTAGGTTTTAAACATTATAAAGGATCTCCTTTTGTAGATGACAGTAAATTACGCGATTTGTATATAGACAGAATTTACGATACCTATATTGATGAAGAAGAATTACAGATTTGTGATCGGTCGATCAAAGAAATAACGGATTCATTAGAAAAAAGAGCCTATTCTTCCCGTGAATTTATCCGCGAAATGGGAAAATACCTTACTACACATGCCAAGAAAAAAGATTCCTTGGTTCAGGTTTGTTATGAGAAAAATGTTCCTATTTTTTGCCCTGCTTTTACTGACAGCAGTGCAGGATTTGGATTGGTACTTCATCAATGGGAAAACCCTGATAAGCATCTTTCTATAGATTCTGTAAAAGACTTTTTGGAATTAACCAAAATCAAAATGGCAGCTCCTGTTACTGGATTATTTATGATAGGTGGTGGTGTGCCCAAGAATTTCACCCAGGATACTGTTATTTGTGCTGAAGTGTTGGGTAAAGATGTTCCAATGCATAAATATGCTGTTCAGATTACTGTAGCCGATTCAAGAGATGGTGCCTGTTCAAGCTCAACACTGAAAGAAGCTTCTTCATGGGGTAAAGTTGACACTGTTTACGAACAAATGGTATATGCCGAAGCAACTTCTGTATTACCAATTATGATTAGTTACGCCTACCATAATAGTAACTGGAAAGCCAGAACCAATAAAGAATGGACAAAAATGCTGGATAAAAAATAAATTTATTTCAATTTGAATAGAAAGCCATTTCATTGAAAGATGAAGTGGCTTTTTTAATTTATCCTATTCAAATCAATTTCGCATTTTTTAAGACATAAAAAATTTATTATTGAAAAAAAAATTGTAATTTTGCAAGCTTATTTTAAAAGAGTAATTAACTTAAATATCAATAAATTAATATTTTCCCAATGCAAATTACACAAGAAAATACCGGTAATTTAACAGCAGTTATAAAAATTGAACTTAGCCAAAGCGATTATCAGGATAAAGTCAGTAAACAATTAAAAGATTTCCAACAAAAAGCCAACGTTCCCGGTTTCCGCCCTGGTAAAGTTCCTTTTGGAATGGTTCAGAAAATGTATGGAAAAGGTGTTAAGATTGACGAAATCAACAAAGTATTATCCGAAGCATTGGAAAATTATATTACTGAAAACAAAATGGATACCCTGGGTAGCCCATTAATGAATGAAGAAAAAAATGCATCAATAGATTGGGAAAACCAAAACGATTTTGAATTTTATTTTGATATTGCGATGCAACCAACCATAAATATAAATCTGGAAGCCATTAAAGTTGATCAATTCAACATAAAAGCAGATGAAAAAATGATTGACCAGTTTGTAATTGACATCCAGAAACGTCACGGACATGCACATTCTCATGATGAAGCACAGGAAAATGATATTATTCATGCTGAAGCTGAAGAATTAGACGAAAACATGAACGTAAAACCAAATGGTATCAATACAAAAGCTTCGTTTGCTGTCGAAAAAATCGTGGACAAAGATATTAAAGCAACAGTAATCGGGCTTAAAAAAGACGATATCATTGATATTGATATGCTTAAAGCTTTTGGTACCAAAGAAGAAGTCGGACGTATCATGAACATCAAAATCGACACTGAAGCAATTAATTCTATTTACCGCCTAAAAGCTTTGGAAATCAGTCATCTTCATGAGGCTGAACTGAATGAAGAATTATTTTTAAAAGTTTATCCTCAGGACGAAATAAAAACCATTCAGGATTTTCGCAAGCGAATTGCAGAAGAAGCAGAGAATTATTACGTAAAAGAAAGTGATCAAAAACTATTGGGTGATGTAATCGGTAAACTGATAGATGAAACTGCTGTTGAATTGCCGGCTGAATTCCTTAAAAGATGGTTACTGGAAAGCAATCGCAATAAAATAACAATCGAACAATTAGAAGCTGATTTTGGTGCTTACGAACGTTCACTCAAATGGCAGTTAATTGAAAATAAGTTAATTACTGAAAACAACATACAAGTAGCAGATGCTGAAGTAAAATCATACATCAAAGAATTTGTATTGGGTCAGTATTTCCCCAAATCTGAAGACGAGGAACAGGACAAACGCTTGGACAGCATTGTAGATACTATCATGAAAAATGAAAAAGAAGTGAAAAGAATTTACGATGAAATGTACGACAAAAAGATGATCACATTGTTTAAAGAAAAAGTAAATACAACTGCAAAAGATATTACATTTGAAGAATTTGTAAAATTAGTCGAACGAAAATAGTTTATAAAGTTAAAAAGTTGAAAGTTTATAAAGAAAAATATTAAAGTATCTACTCTTTTAAATATACTGATAATACAATTAAACATCACATTATTTTGTAAATAAACATTACTTTATGAACTTTAAAAACTTTAAAAACTTTATGAACTTTATGAACTTTATAAACTTTTAACTCAATTGATATGCAAAACGAATTTAGAAAATATGCTACAAAACACAAAGGTATCAACAGCCTTGCCTTTGATAAGTACCATTCCATTTTAAGCAATGGCTATATCTCTCCTACCATTATTGAAGAACGTCAGCTGAATGTTGCTTCAATGGATGTTTTCTCAAGATTGATGATGGATAGAATCATTTTTCTGGGAGTTGCTATTGATGATACCGTTGCCAATATTATTCAGGCCCAGTTGTTGTTTCTCGAATCAGTTGATTCTTCCAAAGACATTCAGATTTACCTGAATACACCGGGTGGTTCTGTATATGCCGGTTTAGGCATTTACGATACCATGCAATACATAGCACCGGAAGTAGCAACCATTTGTACAGGGATGGCAGCTTCGATGGGTGCCATATTATTATGTGCCGGTGCCGAAGGCAAAAGAACTGCTTTGAAACACTCCAGGGTATTAATTCACCAGCCTATGGGTGGTACCGAAGGGCAAGCTTCTGATATTGAAATTACAGCCAGGGAAATTCAAAAACTGAAGAAAGAATTGTATGAAATTATCGCTTTTCATTCAAAACAAACTTATGATAAAATATGGCAGGATGCTGACCGCGATTACTGGATGACGGCAGAAGAAGCTAAAAGCTATGGTATGATTGATGAAATTTTGATCCGTAACAAAAAATAAAAAAAACATAATGTAAATTAAGGTTTACATTTCTTAAACCTAACAGGTTTTATAAACCTGTTAGGTTTTGTTTTAAGAATTATTATATTACAAAAAGTTGAAAAAATGGTAAAAGAAAAGGAAAAATGTGCATTTTGTGGCAGACCCAAAGCCAGTACAAATATGCTCATTGCAGGACTGGAAGCTAAAATTTGCGATTATTGCATTATACAGGCCAAAGCTATTTTAGACGAAGAAGCCCCTCAGAAAAAGAAACAAACTTTTGCTACAACTAAAATACTTAAGCCTTTTGAAATAAAAGCACATCTTGATGAATATGTGATAGGTCAGGATGAAGCCAAGAAATATCTGTCTGTAGCCGTTTATAATCATTACAAACGCATCAATCAGCTTACCGGAAAAGATCAGGATGATGTGGAAATTGAAAAATCCAACATCATTATCGTTGGTGAAACAGGAACCGGAAAGACCTTATTGGCCCGTACTATTGCCAAAATGCTGAATGTTCCTTTTTGTATAGCAGATGCAACTGTACTTACCGAAGCAGGTTATGTAGGAGAAGATGTCGAAAGTATTTTATCCCGTTTGTTACAGGCTTCCGATTTCAATGTGGAGGCTGCTGAACGTGGTATTATTTTTATAGATGAAATTGACAAAATTGCCCGAAAAAGCGACAATCCATCTATCACCCGTGACGTATCAGGTGAAGGTGTTCAACAGGCTTTGCTTAAATTGCTCGAAGGAGCTGTTGTAAGCGTTCCGCCCCAAGGAGGACGTAAACATCCTGAACAAAAAATGATACAGGTAAATACCCAAAACATACTTTTTATTGCAGGTGGTGCATTTGACGGTATCGAAAGAAAAATCGGCAATCGAATGAAAGCCAATATGATAGGTTATGCTGCTGCCAGAGAAACCGATACCATAGACAAGAAAAATTTATTACAATACATTGCACCGCAAGATATCCGAAGTTATGGAATGATTCCTGAAATTGTCGGACGTTTTCCAGTACTTACCAATCTGGATCCTTTGGATAAAGATGCATTGCGACGGATTCTCACTGAGCCTAAAAATGCTTTGATAAAGCAATACATTAAGCTTTTTAAAATGGACAATATTGCCTTAAGTTTCAATGACAATGTGTTGGATTTTATTGTTGAAAAAGCTATAGAATATAAACTCGGAGCCCGTGGGTTGCGTTCAATTCTCGAAAGTATTATGACAGATGCCATGTTTGAACTCCCCTCTCAAAAAGATATCAAACAAATTGAAATTACACTGGAATATGCTAGTGAGAAAATGGAGAAAACAAATATTGCAAAACTGAAAGTAGCGTAAGAAGGTTAAAGTAAAAAGTAAAAAGGTTAAAGTAAAAAGTAAAAAGTAGAAAGTAAAAATAAGAAAATAAAATCCAATTGTTAATTGATAATCATTTTCTGATTCCAATAAACATACTGCCACAAACTTTTTTAGTTATTAATTCCTGCATCAGTTTATCTGCAGCAGCCTTATCTGTAAAGCAACCCAGCTGAACTTTATAAAGGCTATTGATGACTTCAATTCCAACATATATTTCAGTATTTCCCTTCAACTTATTGGCCAATTGCAGGGCTGCTTTTTTATTTTTAAATACACCGCATTGAATGTAATAACTGCCGGGTTGGTTGCAGGTATTATCCATAAAATTTTTCAGATCTACAGGAATCTGACTATCTTTAGGTTTTTTAATATCTGTTGGTTTTGTGATATTTACTTTAAGATTAGTATCTTTTACTACAGCAATTTTAATTGTTTTAGCTGTATCATTTGTTCCCAAATTATCAATTTCGTTTTTATTTATTACATTTTCTGAATTAGTTTTTTTTTTAGTATTTAATTTAAATTCAACCCTGCGATTAATTGACTTTTCAATTGCGTTTGCGTTTGAATTTAAGGGTTTCAATGATCCTAAACCAACCACTTCAATTCTTTTTCCATCAGCGCCTAATTTTATCAACTCATTGCGTACTGCGGTAGCCCGTTTAACAGAAAGCTTTTGGTTAAATTCCTGTGAACCATCATTATCACATAAGCCTTCAAGTAATAATTCAATTTCAGGATAATTTTTCATAAGCTGAACAACCTGCAAAAAATATTGCTTATAAATAGGATTGATGGCAAACTTACCCACAGCAAAAAGAATTTTTTGGGTAACTTTCGCCAACAAGAGATCTATATTTTCTGTTTTATCGTCCAATAAAGTTTTCTTTTGCATTCCGGCTGAATCCAATGCCAGCCTGTCTTTTATACTATCCTGACTTATTAATCCCAATTTATCAATATGTCTTTTTCTCAACACAAAATCAAGGGCTGTAAAAACATCACCTTCTAAAAGTGCTTTTATTTTAAAATCTATTTTAGCAGGAGAAGCTATCATCTGTAAGCGTTGCATCTGTACTGAATCAATTTCGGCATAATAATCACCCGGCAACAAACCCAGATGATTTACATAACCATCTGATTCAGTAATAATTCTTGCAGCCTTGTTTCCGTTTTTATCAAATATGTTTACAATTACCCTACCCAGGCCCTCTTCGGTAGAATCGTTGTTAAACAAAACCATGCCACTTATTTCAGCAACCGGAGAAATTGGAATAAGTATCGTTTTAAACTGATTGGGATCTATTAAAATGCTCAGATTTTTCTTTTCTATTCTCCATGTAATAAATTCAAAATCTTTATCGTTCAATTCAACATTGTAATATAAAAATGGCTCCAATCCCATTATACGAATGATGGAATCTTTTTCACTATAAAACGGACGCCCGCCATTTATTTTCACCGATAAAAAGTCTGCTTTTCTTTCGTTGGTATCAAATACATTGTTATGGTTTACATCTACATAAGCGATAAAAGCAATACCACCACGTCCGACCATAGCCTGCTGGCTTGGAAAAATTCTTTTATTTTTATCATCAAAAGCGATTCCGCCCCTGGCACTTTCCATCAGAGAAATAGCATTGTTAACAGCACGGACAGATATATTGGTCTGAGCAAATGATAAATCGTATTTAAAATTTAAATTGAAACTGTTAAAGGACGAAACAGTGTTTCTTTCGAAAGAAGCGGATAAAAAACCAGTCTGTGAAATCTTTTTTTCCAGTTCTAATTTATATGACATCAATTCCATTTTGCTGACATTAAACTGAGCAGAAGGGCGGAATGAAAATGAATTTGGTAACCTGACAGATAGCGCAGCACTTGTATTGATATATAGTGCCTGATCAGTGATCCAGTTTGCATTGGTTGATAGATTTGCATTAAATTGTTTATAAAAAGCAGAGAACATCAATTCTACCATGTTGTAGTTAAAAAACTCGAAAACATTTTGCTTGTATAAAACCCGTGTACTCCCTGAAACATTCCTGAGACGCATCGGAAGTGAGAAACCTATTTTTCTTTCTTCGAGGTAGTTAAAAAGAATGGCTTTTTGCCCTTCGAAATACCTGGCATAATCTATTTCAAGCATTGAACCCGACCATAAATAATAATTCATCAACACTTTGGTACGGGTTTTATAGGCATATTCACCACTAAGTATCAACTTCCTTATCGGGAGCATCGAAAAACTCACAAAGGGGATGTAGTTAGCATTTTTGACAGATGACAAATATTCAAGTCCACCTCCAATTGTAAAACTCCGGTTCAATCCATAATTACCTTCAGCCCTGGCTAAAACTGAATTATCTTCATTCTGAAGCACACCTCCGTTTATTTTATATTCGAAAATACCGGAAGGCATAAAACTGGCAGGTATATTCATCACCTTTTCATCCAGTCTTTCTTCACCCATGGGTCCGTAAAATTTTAATTTCAATACGGTATAACCATAAATAATCGGAACTTTAAAGCTAAACTGTCCGGCTGCATCTGCTTTGGTAAATGCAATCATTGAGTTGTTGAGATACAATTCTACCATCCAATCGGGTTGTGTAACATCGGTGATGATGTATTCACCCTTGGCTTTCCTGATTGTTGTTGGGGTATTGGTAATGGCTGCACCATGAACAGGTGCATTGATGGAAGCAATGGTTTTATTGGATATATTTCCTGCCTGTACCTGACGTATTATTTTTTTTTCATTGTCTACCCAACGCCAGCTAAACTGCTGTTGACGGGGATCAGGTTTATTCCGGTCCGAAAAATTTAAATAGGCGTTGGCTTCCCCAAAAAGCAATTCGGCACCCAAATTGAGACCTAGCCTTGAATCAATGGGTGTACCGGGAGATTGGGCAGACATCAACGACCAATCGATGTTGCCATACCTGAACAAATGGTAATCCCTTTTAAAAGTCTGATCAATAACAACTTCATCATTTTGCCCCTGAATTAAATTCCGGGATTTCTCTATGCGTTGCTTTTTTAAGATGGGTAATTCAAAATCGGAACTTACTTTAATGGAAAGACTTCTGAAATTAAAGCTTAAATGCAATCCAAAGGCTTTCTCATAAGCAAATGATTCCAGGTAAATCATACCCATATTTTTAATCATTTCATTCTCAAAAGCATAAAGCTTATCATCAAATTTAATTTGTTTGGTAAGAAAATTGATTTCGTAGGGTCTTTTTTCATTTTCTATAAACCCACTCAAATTATCTCCATTATTATTCACGATACAGGGTATGATTACAACCTGAAACAATTCTTCCACAGCAACATATAATTTACCATCTGTGGAATACAAGGCTGCTATGTTATAGGTATAACTGAGACCTTCTATTTGAACGATAATCGAAATATCATCCATATCAGGTTTATCCTGTGCCTGTATATCAAGCATTGAGAATGAAAGAAAAATAGTAAAAAGAATTACATATTTTCTTTTCAACTTCAGGTTTTTAAAAGCTATATTCAGTAGATCCATGATAATAGAAATTGAAGTGCTGAGATAAGCTTTGTAAAATGGTTTATTGTTGGTTGAAAGTTATGCTGAAACTCCCGGTATATATACCCCCGGGATTAGCAGAATTATTTCCTACTATTAATGTTCCTCCAACACGCATTCTGGTTACAAAATTACAATCGTTGTTTACTTCAAAGCTTGCCCCGTTGCCTCCTTTTTCGGTAGGTCCGATTTGCAAGGTGAGAGCACCTCCGTTGCTTCCAATCAGAGTTGTTGTGGGTGCATAGGTAATAATAACATTGCGCCCCTGACAGAGTTGTATTTCGAAAATTGCCGGATAATAGGAATCGGAGTTCAGTAAAACAACCTGACCGGTTGCCGAACGGTTGCCCTGCCAGTCCAATTGAATACTACCGCCTGTACTTGCTATGGTTTCGAGACAGAAGGTACCAAAATTAATAGCCTGGGTTGCTACGACAGTTACCGAACGGTTCGGTAACTGTGGCTGAGAAAAAATCTTAAAAGAGAATAATTGAAGAATGATAAAAAAGAAAAAAATCTTATACTTTTGTCGATAAATATAATTTTTCATACTACAATGGTTTAAATGACGAATGATGAATAATTAATAAATACCAATTATTTTAAGAGTAGAAAAAAAGATGCCAAAAATAAGCATAAAAAATAGTTGTATGAAATTCATGGATGATAAACAATTATAAATCAAAATCGTTTTGTTAAGGAATATTTTAACGCTGACAGGTACTTCGGACGTTGTCAGGTTAATTTGCATTTCAGACCTTTCATCACCGATAAACCAGAAAGTATCAGTATCAAAGCCACTATCTAAAATGCATTGATTTATAATTTATAATTTATAATTCATAATTCATAATTATTACAAAGCTAATTCAGCTTCAGCATACAATGCAAAGGGTAAATCTTTTGCTGTAGTATATCTAAGCTTTATTTTCCCTTTTGATAAATCAACAGCTTTTAAATTGTTCAGTTTAATTGAAAGATTGCGTTTGTTTACAGTGGTATATACTGCTACACCTCTAACTACTCCAATCTCAATGGCTTTTCCCTGTGCAGGAATGTATTCTGCTATTAAATCGCCATAACAGGATATGTTGCCCATTCTGTTGATGGTAAATTTTAAATTTTGAACAGTATCCAGCTTTTCAAGTTGTAAATTGCTGAGGGTAGCTGTAAATTTTACTTCGCCTGTCTGTATAATGATAGGTATACTGATACCAAATACCGGAGTAATCTGTACACTCATCAATGCAGTATCTTTGCCTTTTAATTCCATTCCAAGGGGTGATTTTCCCTTTTCGGCTCTGAAATACAAATGCGAACGATACTCTCCTGCTGCCATATCTGGGCTTTTTCGCAACTGTAAACGGATGACCTGTGCTTCGCGGGGTGCCAGTGTTACTTTACGTGGGAAAATACGTAAATAAGGGTCCGCAAAATTCTGCCCGGCTTCAGGTTTTGTAATAATCTCAAAACCTCCATCTTCTGTCATTTTATATTGCAAAAAAGAAACAGAATAAACCGCGGTATCGGTTCCGGTATTGACCAGACTGATTTCTTCTTTTTGTTTTTTCCCTTCAAATACAACGCGTACAGGTGATACCAATAAATCGCCTTGCGCATGCAATTGCAGATTAATACCAGATAAAGGAATTAGCAACAGTAATAATAAAAAATTTTTCATTTTAATAATTTTAATTAATAAAAAATAGATTCGGGCTTTCATAAAATTTTTATTTCTTAAAAATCAGCTATCTCAGGTATTTTTAAAAAATCGCAGGTAAAATTACTATTTTATTTTATTTAAATGCCATACTCAAGCTTTAAATTGTGAAAAAAAATTGCTTTACCGCTGTTAAAAATTATATATGCCTATATAACAGTGTTTTAAATAAAATTAAAAATTGCTTTTATTTATTAACCAAGGTTATACGTATGTTATTCAAATTTTGTTCCAAAAAAGTAAAAAAAAATAGATTTTTTGATTATTTTATTCATGCATTTCTAAATCAGTTGTAGATGAATGATTTAATAGCATTTACTATAGAACTAATTTATAAATCATTCTGGTATAATTTATTATTCATTCAAATAAACGATTCATTTTTAAAATATACAATAAGTCCAGAATTAATTATAAGAAATATTTATTGTTAGATTTAAACTGAATTTTCTAATCTTATAATTTTTTTTGAACGCGGATGACACTGATCCCTTTGGTAAACGCTGATAAAAACGGATTTTTTAAATCTGAATATCAAATCATTCTTAGTTTAGCGTAGCGTCCCGCTACGCTAAGGCAGAACAATTATAATGTCTGAATGTCAATTTTTATTTATTTTGTTCATTTTCTTAGATGTAAACTGAATTATCTAGTCTTATGATTTATTTTTTGAACGCGGATATAACGGATCCCTAAAGGGAAACGCGGATGAACACTGATTTTTATTCCGTTTAATCTGTGTTTCCCGAAACTTCGGGATCCGCGTCATCAGCGTTCTATTTTTTATTTTAATTTTATATTTTTATAATGATTTATGCATTCAATATAAGCATTCACTGATGTATTAAAAATATTTTGTCATGCATGTATCACTTCAAAGATAATCTCTTTGTTAATAGTGGTAATATAATCAGACCAGAGGAAATAATTAAATCAATTGTAGAAGAATACCACCGGATAGGTTCCCTGATACAATCCAATGGGATTGGATTCGATGGGAGCAACATGTATGGTAGATCCGATGTTTACCACAAAATCTTTACCTGCTTCTGAATTGCCTCCATTGGGCATATCAACCGTCCAGGTATCGAGATACATTGAATTGACCCCGTTTTGGTGGTAAATATAAACAGGGGTATTGGGAAGTAAAACATTCAGTTTATTATCCTGGGTACCGGATACTGTAAAAATACCCTGATGTACCGGATTCTCGGTAACGATGATGGACCCATCGGTGGTACGTGTTCCCTGGGGCGTAACCGTTACACTTCCGCCACCGGCCAATGGTGTAAACTGACCAAAACTCAATTGCTGGATTTGTGCAACGCCAATGAGAGGAACAATCTGTGCATAAGCAGTCCCAAAAATCGAAGCCTGTCCTGAACATATCAAGTTGCTGAACAGTATCACCAAAAACAAAAGGCTTTTCAGGGTTTTCATCCGATTATCATTAAATGCTGATTCAAAAAATTATATAGTTAGATTAAAATTTATGAAATCCGGCAAAATTTATTCTATTTTTAAAATAGGTTGTAAAGTTACAGTTTAATTTTTATATTTTTGAAGGAGAAAAACTAAAATTTAATTCTTGATTTGACTGTATATTTTCTTTGCAACTGTATTTTTTAATTTTTAAAAAAAAAGAGAAAGGCTTTTCAACCTTTCTCTTCTTTTTAATTTTTATTTAGCTCTTAGTTGTAAGCAACAGTAACATCGAATGTTCCTGAATAAACGCCTTTAACCTGACCGGCTGCAACATTTAATGTACCACCAACTACAATATGATCAGTACCAGTTCCACTAAGAGTACTTGTAGCTCCTGCTGCATTTCTTTCAGTTGCATTTGCAGTAGTTTTAAGTTTCATAGAATTAATGGTCATTGTTTCTAAAGTAACTGGTTTTGTCACTGTAATTGTAGGATCAACAGTAATTGCATAAGTTGCATTGTTTTCTCCTGTAACATCGTACTCAGCATTTGTAGGTGTTGAAGCAGAAAGATTAACACCAAGAGTTGGAGTTCTTACAGCAGCAGTAGAAAGCACACATGTTCCACCAGTTAAATTTAAAACAGCCATTTTACCAAAATACAATGGAGATGTTTCAGTAATAGTTAATTGACTGATAATTTCACCACTAGCAATAGTGTTTTCTGTTATTTGCGCCATAAGATTACTAGAGAAACCCATCATAAAAATTGCTGCGATAATAATAATTGATTTTTTCATTTTGTTTGTTTTTTTAATTGTTTAAGATTTTGTTTGTTTATTTTAATTTTTTTAATTTTTTTCGTATTTCACATTCACATCTAGCATTAAGCAATATCCGTGCCAAACTTTTTATTTATTTGATTTTCTGTATTTTAATTAATCAACCATTTTTTTTCCACTTGTAAAACCCTACGAAAATGAATAGGTATTCGTTTTTTTGAAGAGTATAACGTAAAAAAAAAAATAAAGTTGCAAATCATCTTATAATTCAGTATTTTCAGTACAAATAATTATCAAAAGTATTTTTTTTAAAAGAAGACGGCAACATAAAATTAAAAACGAACAGGGCATAAAATCATAATTCATTATATATCAATTTTTTAACAAATTGAGCCATTCAAAAAACAATACAAATCTTCGAAAACGAATACAAAATCTTCAAATTCGAGGATTTTTTCTTCGAAAACGAAGAATGTATCTTCGTTAATAAAAATAAATGATCATACAATGATTTAAATGTATGGAGAACCTCCCTTTTCATTTCAGAACCTGTTCCGATTCATCGGAAAGAAAGCCTGTCCCGATTCATCGGGAGGATGAGGTTAGAACGGCTTTGTTTTAAGTTATTTTTTTCTTTTTAATTTTTCTTTCACCGAAATTTATACAACCCCACCTAGCCTCCCCTAAAAGGGGAGGAACTCTGATAGTGAGATTTTTTTATTTAAAGAGCATTTATAATAAGGATAATTTAAATTCTGAGCACCTCCATTTTCATTTCAGAGCCTGTTCCGATTCATCGGGAGGATGGGGATGAGGTTGGAACGGCTTTGCCTTCATCTTTTAAATTATTACTATTATAAAAATGAAGGTTTTTTTATACAATTGGTGCTTTTCTGTTGCAAAAATCTGGTGATGCAAAAATGCTAATTACATAAAAATTGACAAGTCATACATTATAATATTTCTGCCTTAACGTAGCGGGACGCTACGCTAAACTTAGGATGAGGTTGGTACGGGAGCCACAATTTATAGATTGTTTTTTCTATTGTTATTAATGCCCTGACGGGCCAATTAAATTTACTTTCCAGACCTTAATGACATTGCCCGACAGGTTGAAATATTGCTTGGTACTAATCAGCCAGCCTGTGAATGCGGATATTGGGTATAAAAAAAGAGAAAGCCAGTACAGGCTTTCTCTTTTAATATTTAATGATTTTTGTATATCTTAATTATATGCTACAGTTACACTGAAAACTCCTGTATAAGCACCTGTAGTTTGTGAAGCTGCAACATTTAAAGTACCTCCTATTGAGAAGGTATCAAAACCAGTAGCACCCAGGGTACCGGTGAGTCCGTCGGCTCCTGCAGAAGCGGTACGGGCAAGCAGGGCGTTAATGATCATGTCATCAGCGGGGGTACCATTGCTTACAGTAATACTGGGAGGTAAGGTGATAATATAGGTTGTATTTATTGCGCCACCCACAGTATAAACTGCATTGGAGGCCAAAGGTGATTGAGATGAAGTGTTCACACCACCGGTAGCAAGTTTAACACCAGTTGTAGAAAGGGTTAATGTGCCCACTGTTCCCGATGAAGACATGGTTCCAAAATTCAAAGATGCAGTTTCTGAAATTGAAATCGGTGCTACAATTTGAGCATCGGCTGATGTGGTTTCAGTTGACTGTGCCTGTAATTTTGCAGAGATGGCAGCAAAAACAATAGTTAGTCCGATAATAATTATTCTTTTCAATTTTTAAATATATTAAAATTTTTATAAATAGTTTATTCAATGAT
>CAIUKU010000290.1 GCA_903899825.1 uncultured Bacteroidales bacterium
ACAGATAAAGAGGTATTTAATTTCGATTTTAAAATATTACATGATGAATTTTATAAAAATAATATTACTTAATTATGGATTTTAATTTTGATGAAGATCAATTGCAAACCATAGAAGATATGGCAGGACTATTTTTTAAAACAGATGAAATTGCTGTTGTGCTGGAAGTTGATCCAATTGATTTTTCTGCTCATATTTTGTATGGCGGAAATCCTGCTCATGCTCGTTTTATGAAAGGCTGGATGGAAGCTGAATATAAACTTAGAAAATCAATTTCGGATAGTGCTGCCAATGGCAGCAATCCTGCTCAAAATTTAATGTTGGATTTTTTAAATAATAATCGCAATGCCTAAAATGTTTCCAATTTCTGCTGATATTTATAACCGTATTTTTAAGTGGGTTATGGATGATAATACTTCTTTTATTTCAGAAAAGGATAAGGAAATTTTTGACAGGTGGGATTATTGTGACAACCAACTCCGGAAATTTTCTCATTCACGCGATGTTGAAATGATGATGCGCCAGAAATATCCTAATATTTCTGTTACTCAGATCCGGCGTGATATCGAAAATACAAGACGCTTTTTTTCCTCCATTGCTACAGTTAATAAAAAATATGAAGCTGCTTTTTTGATTGAAGATATTAAAGATACACTCATCAAAGCTAAAAATACCAACAATCTGATGGCCAGAATAAAAGCACAGCAAAATTATTACATGGTGTTGGGTCTTGGCAAAGAGGATACAATAGATATTTCTTTACTTGAAAAACATGATTATTTTGCTGTTATTGCTACAGATTCCGCCGCTGGAAAAATTGATCTCCTTGAGCTTCAGAAATATTCAGTAAGTAATCGGAAAAATATTTCTGATTTGTTGGAGTCTGAAATAACAGATGTTGATGCTTTTAAAATTCTAAATCCTGAACTACCATCTTATGACAGTGAAGAAACTATCCCTGAATAAAATTCAATTGCAGTCAATTCTTTTGGATGCCAAAGATGAAACTAACATTGAAGGCAGAGGATCTGGCAAAAGTAACTCAATAGGCTGGAAAATTATAAGAGCATACCGGAAAATGCCTCGCGGCATTGTTCTTGTTGCTGGCAGGACTTTTGTTCAGCTTTATACAAGGACGCTTCCTGCTACTTTTTCATTTCTTGAAAGAAACGGTTTATATAAAAATGTACATTGGATGTTGGGGCGTAAACCTCCCGATTCCTGGGGCAAACCTTTTGAAGCTCCTTTGAAATATGACAACTTTATTTCTTTCAACAATGGTTTTGGAATCATGCTCGGTTCTCAGGATAGGGAAGGCAGCTGCAGGGGTCCTTCTGTTCAGGGTGTTATTGCAGATGAAGCATTAACATTGGATAAAGATCAGATTGACAATGAAGTTGTGCCTACGAATAGGGGAAATGATCAGTTTTTTAATCATTTGCATTTTAACCACTTCTGGCATTTTTCTAGTTCTATGCCCATCAATCCGGAGGGTAAATGGCTGCTTAAATACTGCAATTACTACATTGATGAAGCCGGTATTGATATTATTTCCGTTTGGAAACATATCGTCAATCTACAATTGGAATTGCTTGATATTACCGATTACAAACAATTTGCTTCGCAATGGAATGAGATAGTGCGGCTTCGCCGCACTATCTCTCCTTTTGTTAGTAAGGATAATGTTTTGTTTAAGTTTGGCAACGCTCTGGATAACCTTCAGAATGTAAGCTTTAACTTTTTTAAAGATACCAGAGAACAAATGACGCATTTGAATTTTTTGGTCGAAATTATGAATATGATTCTGGATAAGGTTGAAGATTGCTATTACCAGATTCAGGAGGATATTCAGATTTACTACGATTCCTACGATTATGCCTACGTTGACCAGTTGGATTACGAATTTCAGAAAGTGGCTGATAAAACTTCGTTGTGTGATAAAGATTGTAATAAAAATGCACCTTTGGAGATCGTTTTTGACTGGGGAGGTCGGATTTCGTGTTTGTTGGTTATGCAGAAAGGATTCCATGAAAGGGATAACTTTATCAATGAATTTTTTGTGAAGCCGAAGATGGGTCAGGTGATGATTGACGAAATTATTGATAAATTCTGTGAATATTATAGATATCAGAACGATAGGACTGTGTTTTATTACAAGGATAGGTATGGTGATATTAAGCACGCGAATAACTCCCGTTCTTATAACGAACAGGCTATGGATAGGCTGTTTAAAAATAACTGGAGGGTAATTCCTTTGGTACATAGTGGGATAGAGCCTCCTCAGCACGATAAATATTTGTTGTGGTGTAACATTTTGAGAGAGAATAATACACGATTTGGTTCAGTGGGGTTTAATGGCAATAAATGCAAGAATTTGCTATTGTCAATGAACAATACAAAAGTGGAAGAAAAGGATAATAAATTTCAGAAAAACAAAAGTAGTGAAAGAAGTCTTACAATTCCGCAGGAAGAAGCAACACATTTTGGCGATGCCGCTGACAAAATAATCTGGACTAAATACAATGAAAACCTGAAGGCATTTCCTGGATTAATATTACCGATAAAATTTAGTTAATTAATTGGGCGACAAATTCCCGCTTTCCGCTGTATCTTTACCCCACGCAAAAAAAAGAACTCCTTCATACCATTTATGAGATTTTCACGCTCCATTCCTTCGTCATTACGCCGGAAAACTCAACATTCATTCAGTCGCTCACTTTTTTGCTCCCCACAAATGCCGTTCAAAAAGAAAATATTTTTTGAACCGCATTTTTTTAGCCTGCCCTTCTGTAAAGGATGCCGCTGCAATCAGGGTCGCTCGCTACTGGCTTGTTTCTGTGATGAAATAATGCGCACAAACCTTTTTTTCAAAAAGACGATGTGCTCATGTTTTTGGTTATCTTTCGAATAAAATCCTTTTAAATTATTTACTATAGTTATAGTTTTTTTTATTTTGATGTTTGCTGAAAAAGCTTTGTTTAAACTAAGAGATGATTTTTTAAATCTTTAAGATTTCTTAACTAAAAAGTATTACTTTTGGTTTCT
>CAIUKU010000291.1 GCA_903899825.1 uncultured Bacteroidales bacterium
ATTTTAACTGAAAAAAATAAATTATATTTGTAGAATGAAAAACAGTAGTGAAAAATGGCAATTTGTGCACTTAACTATAGAGGGACAGTTTGCTGCGGAATAGGTGGTCTACTATGCGCGGAATATCCAGTATCTTTGGGAATTATTAATATAAAGAAAATTATTATGAATAAGAAAAAAGACATTTTAGGTTTCCTTTTTATTTTTTTACAATTTCTTTTAATTCTTTCTTTTGGATGTAAAAAAGATGATAGTAAATTGCCTATACCATCAGCTTCAACTATAACAGACATAGATGGCAATGTTTATCATTTCGTTACTATTGGAACACAAATATGGATGGTCGAAAATTTAAAAACAACAAAGTATCGAAATGGAGACCCAATTTCATTTATTTCAGATTCTACAGTTTGGAGTAATATGTTAATAGGGGCTTATTGTGATTATAACAATGTATCAGGTTATAGCACCATTTATGGAAAACTCTACAATTGGTATGCAGTAAAAGATAGTCGTAACATTGCTCCTATTGGTTGGCATATACCCTCAGATGTAGAGTTTATAACCCTTTCAAACTATTTAGGTGGCGACATTGAAGCTCCTAATAAATTAAAAGAGATAGGAACATCTCATTGGCAAAGTCCTAATACTGGAGCTACAAATGTAAGTGGTTTTACTGCCCTACCCGGAGGTATGCGACAAGGTGAATCTGGATATTTTGAAGGTATAGTTAGTGGTGGTTACTGGTGGTGTATTACCGAATACCAATATGATCCAAACATGGCGGTGAATCGCTGCTTGTATAGCTCTGCTAATAATTGCTTCTTAAGAAATTACACATGGAAAAAAGATGGTCTTTCTATACGATGTATTAAAGATTGAATTGTTTGATTATCCAAATAGATAGTAAATTATTTCAGTTGTACCCTATATTGTACCCTGAAAATTAAAAACCCGTATAAACATTTAATTTATACGGGTTTAATATTTATTAACGTGATCCCGACAGGAATCGAACCTGTATTTAAAGTTTAGGAAACTTCCGTTCTATCCGTTGAACTACGGGACCAGATAGAAATGCTTAGTTTTTATAGATTCCAGACAAAACGAGGAATTGCAAAAAAAGCATTTAATTTTTTTGCAAAGATATAAAAAAATCAAAAACCTACAACTTCCATACTACAGGCTTTTAACTTCGGTCTTCCGGCTTCAATCTTCCGACTTCTGACTTCCAGCTTCGATCTTCCAACTATTTTACCTCACTCCCGTTTTTCACATCTTCAGTAGGAGCAACAAAACAAAGTTTACCATCATGATTTTCAGCCATCAGTATCATACCCTGAGAATCAATTCCTTTTAAATTTTTTGGAGAAAGATTCACTAAAATACTCACTTTTTGGCCGATTATATTTTCAGCTTCATAATATTCTGCAATACCTGATACTACAGTTCGTTTGTCTATTCCTGTATCTATCGTCAATTTGAGTAATTTTTTAGTTTTAGCTACTTTTTCAGCTGCAATAATTGTTCCTGTACGAATGTCCATTTTGGCAAAATCATCGTATTCAATATTGGTTTTAGCAGGATTAATGATTACATTGGCGGCATCATTTGCAGTTTTGGTATCGAGCAGTTTTTGAACCTGAGTTTCAATTTCTGCATCTTCTATACGCTGAAATAAAAATGAAGCTTCACCCAAGGGATGATTTTCAGCTAAAATATTCATTCCGCCAGCTTCCTTCCATTTCGGAAAACGGATGCTCAGCATTTTCTCAAGTTTAGCTGCAGTAAATGGCAAAAATGGTTCACAAAGAATTCCCAGATTGGCGCAAATCTGCAGGGAAATATTCAAAACAGTCTTTACTCTTTTTTCATCTGTTTTAAAAACCTTCCAGGGTTCATTCTCTGTCAGGTATTTATTGCCTAAACGGGCAAGATTCATCATTTCATTGATAGCTTCCCTGAACCTGTATGCTTCTATACTTTTTGCAATCCTGGATGGAAACAAGCTGATTTCATTCACCGTTGCTTTATCAGCTTCATTCATTTCGCCTAAAACAGGAACAATCCCCTCAAAATATTTATGTGTCAAAACCATGGTACGGTTCACAAAATTACCGAAAATTGCCAGCAATTCATTGTTGTTCTTTGCCTGATAATCTTTCCAGGTAAAATCGTTGTCCTTGGTTTCAGGAGCGTTGGCACAGAGCACATAGCGCAATTCGTCCTGTCTGTCTGGAAAATCAATCAGGTATTCGTGCAACCAGACAGCCCAGTTGCGGGAAGTGGAGATTTTATCCCCTTCGAGGTTCATAAATTCATTGGCAGGAACATTGTCAGGTAAAATAAAACTGCCTTCGGCTTTTAACATGGCCGGGAAAATAATACAATGAAAGACGATGTTGTCTTTTCCGATAAAATGAACCAATTTGGTCTCTTTGTCTTTCCAGTATTTTTCCCAATCTTTTGTTAGTTCTTTGGTAGCAGAGATATAGCCTATCGGTGCATCAAACCATACATACAATACTTTTCCTTCGCTACCTTCAATTTCGGATGGAAGTTTTACACCCCAGTCCAGATCGCGGGTAACAGCTCTTGGCTGCAATCCCTGATCCAGCCATGATTTACACTGGCCATAAACATTGGTTTTCCAGTCTTCTTTGTGATCTTCTAAAATCCATTTTTTCAAAAAGTCTTCGTAGTTTTCCAAAGGTAAAAACCAGTGTTTGGTTTCCTTTAGTACAGGAGCATTTCCACTTATTGCAGAGCGTGGGTTTATTAAATCTGTAGCATTCAAGGTTGTTCCACATTTTTCACACTGATCACCATAAGCTTTTTCGTTGCTGCAGTGTGGGCAGGTACCGGTAATATAACGATCTGCTAAATATTGCTTATTTTCTTCATCGTAATACTGCATGGATAATTTTTCGATAAAATCACCTTTGTAATACAATTTCCTGAAAAATTCATCGGCTGTTTCATGATGGATTTTATCCGAAGTTCTTGCATAAATATCGAAAGAAACTCCGAATTCTATAAATGACTGTTTGATAATGGCATGGTATTTATCCACAATTTGCTGAGGTGTAACACCGAGTTGTCTGGCTTTTATAGTAATGGGTACACCATGCTCATCGGAACCCCCGATAAAAATAACATCCTCCCCGATTGAGCGCAGGTATCTTACGTAAATATCAGCTGGAACATACACTCCGGCTAAATGACCTATATGTATGGGTCCATTGGCGTAGGGTAATGCTGAGGTAACTGTATATCTTTTATATTGCATCTTTTTATTCTTTTCTGTTGTTATTTTGTCTTTTTAAAGAATTAACTTTAATTTTTGCCGATTCTGGCAAAATCTAATTGCGTGCAAAGATAAGCATTTTTAAGATTTTATATAAATTCTCCTGCCTGCACTTCAGGCTTAGGCTGAAAACAAGGAATATTAGGCCATATACCCAAATTTTGAAGGGAAAATTGAACTTCCATCAGATAAATGCAATTATTTTCTTACAGATACAAATTAGTAAGGCTTAATCAATATCTTAGCCTCCATCATATCATGAATCGCGTATTTTACGCCTTCTCTACCCAGACCAGAATCTTTAATGCCTCCATAGGGGGCATGATCAACCCGGAAAGTTGGAACATCATTGATAATTACACCACCCACTTCCAGTTGGCTGAATGCCAGATTCATCTCATCAATTGCATTGGTAAAAACGCCAGCCTGCAGTCCATAGCTGCTGTCATTGATGGCATCTATTGCATCCTGAAAATGGATATATGCTTCCAGGCAAACCACCGGACCAAAAACTTCCAGGGCACATACTTTCATATCTTTATGGGTATCGGTTAAAATGGTGGGAGGATAATAAGTGCCTTTTCTGTCGCCGCCACAAATAACTTTTGCTCCGCTGTTGATGGCATCGTTCACCCATTCTTCCAAACGTTTTGCATTGTTTTCATCTATCATTGCAGAAATATCAGTATGCTCATCCAGAGGGCTGCCAACTTTCAGCATTTTTACAGCAGCAGCGAACTTTTCCGAAAACATTTCAAAAATATCAGCCTGCACATAAATACGTTGGGCATGAATACAAACCTGACCTGAATAGGCAAAACCACCCATTACAGATTTTGCCACAGCCAGTTCAATATCTGCTGTTTTGCTTACAATAACACCGGCATTTCCACCCAATTCAAGCACCACTTTTTTCTTCCCGGCATCAGCTTTCATTTTCCAGCCCACTTCAGGTGAACCAGTGAAACTTAGCAATTTAAACCGCTCATCCGTAACCAATTGATTGCCTGCTTGCCTATCCATAGGTAAAATAGATAAAGCGCCTTTTGGCAGGGAAGTTTTATCTACTATTTTTGCAAATTCGAGTGTAGAAAGCGGCGTAGAACTGGCTGGTTTCAGAATAACAGGACAACCTGCAGCTATAGCAGGAGCAATCTTATGCATTGCCAGATTGATTGGGAAATTAAATGGGGCTATGCCAGCAACAATTCCAATGGGAAAATATTTCACCCAGCCTTCCTTCCCTTTTCCGGCAACAGTCCAGTCCATTGAGAGGTATTCACCCGGCAGCCTTTTAGCTTCTTCGGCTGCAACGATAATTGTTTGTATAGCCCTTGCTATTTCTCCTATCGCATATTTCATGGGTTTACATGCTTCCATGGCTAGGACTTCAGCAAGATGTCTTTCATTGCTTTTCATCACAGCTGCAATTTCCATCAATATGGAATATTTTTTGTAAGATGGCAATTGCTTCATAATTGGCAATGCTTTTTCTGCAGCTTTAATGGATTTTTCAAGAACTGCCTTATCGGCCAGATAGGTCTGAGCGAAAACTTCTCCGTTAAATGGGTTGCAAATATTTAATTTATTTTCCGTAGCAATAAATTCACCTCCTGCGTATATTTTATAGATTTCCATGCGTTTTGTTTTTACAAAAATATGAAAAAACTCAAAAAAAATTCAATTTATTTAAGATTTTGAAATGAAAAGAAGTAACTTTACCGGGATTTTTAAAAACCATTTTCCGGAACTTTTATTAATCAAAGATATTCATCTGAAAATTATATAATTATGAAAATAAATGTACTTTTGGTAATAATATTGATGGTTTCATTCAGTCTGTTCTCGCAAACCACCTTGCGTCAACCTGATTATAATATAAATAATACGAAGGCAACCAATGCATTGCAAATAACACCCATTACTAATCTGAATGCCATAGCAACTTATCTTTCCGGTCCGGGTGTAACTATTTCAAATGTGAAATTCAATGGTGATACAGCTATCTTTGGCAACATGGTAGGTTATTATGAATTTTCAGGACTTACCCCGTCTTTTGGTATAGATACCGGAATAATTATTGCCAGCGGTGGTGTTACAGGTGCAATTGGCCCCAATAATTCTTCATCAATGTCAACCCCAACAGCTACAAATGCTTATTATGATTCTACATTGCAATCACTAATAACCGGTTATATGCTCACGGAGGCTGCTGTGCTGGAATTTGATTTTACGCCATTAACAGATACCTTGATTGCCTGTAAATTCGTTTTTGGTTCAGAAGAATATCCTGAATTTGTAAATACCCAATTCAATGATGTATTTGGATTTTTTATCACCGGACCCAATCCATTGGGCGGTATGTTTGTAAATCATAACCTGGCTTTAATTCCCGGAACTACACTTCCTGTGACAATAGACAACGTGAACGATTCAATGAATGCTTTATATTATGTTAACAATCTCGGTGGACAAACCTTACAATATGACGGATACACCACGCCCATCATGCTTCAGCAAGTGGTAACTCCCGGTCAGCTTTATCATTTTAAGGTGGGCGTTGCAGATGCAGGGGATCAGGCTTGGGATTCAGGTGTATTGATGAAAATTAAAAGTTTTTACGGATATGCCAGTATGCCTATTGCCAATTTTTTATTTAGTGTAAGCGGAAATAATGTAAATTTTGTCAATACCACCAATTGGGCAAAATATTATGTCTGGGATTTTGGAGATGGTACAACTGACACTGTTTACAACACCAAATCTACCATAACTCATTTTTATATCGAAGAAGGAAGCTATGAAGTCAGCCTTGAAGCACACAATTATTACCAGGTAAATAAAATTATTAAAACGGTTCAGGTTGGCAATGCACAAGGAATTACAATAACTAAAGGAAATACTTTTGAATTAATCCCCGGCGGTGCAGAAAATTCATATCAGCTGAACATTGCATTGCAACAAGCACAGGATGTAAACATCATTATTTCAGATATATCAGGAAAACCAGTCCGTACAATGTTTTTGAAAGCACAAAAGGAAATCAGTCATACCTTCCAGCTTAACGGTTTGGCAAAAGGGGTTTATATTTTGCAGGTAAATACCAATGAAAATACTTTTGTAAGAAAAGTTATCAACAAATAATCCGGACTTATCAACATTTATATAATTCGCAATCGCTTGTTAATGTTTCATTTCGCAAAAAATGGACGTTAAAGCATATTTTTTTTATAAAAATATTGCAAATTAAAATAAAATGTTTAATTTTGCACTCCCAATAAAAAATCGAATACAATCAAAATACTATAATAATGTACGCAATAGTAGATATAGCCGGTCAACAATTTAAAGTGAAGAAAGATCAGAAGGTTTTTGTTCACCGTTTGGATGCAGTAGAAGGTGCTAACGTTGAATTCAACGATGTATTTCTAACTGAAGAAGAAGGAAAAATAAACGTAGGAGCTCCTGTTGTAGCTGGTGCTAAAGTTACTGCAAAAGTACTTTCTCATTTACGTGGCGATAAAGTTCTTGTTTTTAAGAAAAAAAGAAGAAAAGGTTATCAAAAATGCAATGGTCATCGTCAATATTTGACCCAAATTCAAATAGAACAAATTAGTTTATAATTTATTGTAAAACATTCCTGGTTTCCAGGCTAAAAATATTATATTATGGCTCATAAAAAAGGTGCTGGTAGTTCAAGCAATGGTAGAGAATCCCATAGTAAACGTTTGGGTATCAAAATATATGGTGGTCAGGCAGCAATTGCCGGCAATATCATCGTCAGACAAAGAGGAACCGTTCATAATCCCGGTTTAAACGTTGGCTTAGGTAAAGATCATACGATTTTTGCATTGGTAGATGGTATCGTTGAATTCAAAAGAAAAAGAGACAATAAATCATTTGTTTCTGTTAGCCCGATAGAAGCTAACTAATCGTAAAGAACCGCTTTTAAAATATTCCAATCTCCTGAAGTAAACATCAGGAGATTTTTTATTTTATACACCATGACTGATCAAAAAAAAAGGAAGAGAATAACAAGAAATACCAAACTAAATACCAATCTAATTTGTTACAGATAGATTCGTTTGTGATACCAAGCCGGAATTATTATGTAATCAACAAAATTTAGCTGATTCTTCCGACTCCCGACTTTTTCATTAACTTTGCAATTCAAAAAAAGACAGAACTATGTTACAATTAAATTTTATCCGCGAGCATACACAGGAAGTTATTGACAGACTTAGCGTGAAAAACTACAATGCAAACACTATTATCCAGGAAGTCATTGCATTGGATAATCAACGCCGCGAAACACAAAAGAAATTAGATGATAATTTAGCTGAAGCTAATAATTTAGCCAAAGAAATCGGAAATCTTTTTAAATCGGGCAAACAATCAGAAGCCAATGAGTTGAAAACTAAAACAGCAGATTTAAAAATCCTTTCGAAAGAATTGAGCGAAAAACTGGAAGAAATTGAAAATAAATTAAATCAAACGCTGGTTCAACTTCCTAATTTGCCACATCCATCAGTACCCAGGGGTAAATCAGCCGAACACAATGAATGCATACATCAGGAAGGTACTATTCCTCAATTATATGAAGGAGCTACTCCTCATTGGGATTTATGCTCTAAATACGATATTGTTGATTTTGAACTGGGAAACAAAATAACCGGAGCAGGTTTTCCTGTTTACAAAGGAAAAGGTTCGAAATTACAACGCGCCTTGATTAATTTCTTTCTGGACAATGCTTCTGAAGCCGGTTATCTGGAAATCCAGCCACCCCTGATGGTAAACGAAGCATCCGGTTACGGAACAGGGCAACTACCTGACAAAGAAGGTCAAATGTACCATGCAACCATAGATAATCTGTATTTAATTCCAACTGCTGAAGTTCCTGTTACTAATATTTATCGCAACGTAATCGTTGAAGAAAAACAACTCCCCATTAAGAATACAGCCTATTCAGCATGTTTTCGCAGAGAAGCGGGTTCTTACGGTAAAGACGTAAGAGGACTGAACCGTTTGCATCAGTTTGACAAAGTAGAAATTGTTCAGATTCAACATCCTGACAAATCTTATGAAACCCTGGAACAAATGAAAGATTATGTTGCAGGCTTGCTTCGCAAATTAGAGTTGCCATTCAGGATTTTAAGACTTTGTGGTGGTGATATGAGTTTCACATCGGCTTTGACCTACGATTTTGAAGTATATTCTGCAGCACAGGAAAAATGGCTGGAAGTAAGTTCTGTTTCTAACTTTGAAAGCTTTCAGGCCAATCGTATGAAACTGAGATTCAAAGATGCCAACGGAAAAATTCAACTGGCCCATACACTAAACGGCAGTGCTTTGGCGTTACCAAGAATAGTGGCAGCATTGCTGGAAAATATGCAGACAGCAGATGGCATAATTATTCCAAAAGCCTTGCAAGCTTATACGAAGTTTAATGTTATAAATTAGTCGGAAGTCGGAAGTCGGAAGTCGGAAGATGGAAGTTGGAAGTTGGAAGGCAGAAGTTAGTCAGAAAGACAGAAGTTGGAAGGAAAATCTATTTATTACACAAATTTATTATTTACAAGAGAAATATAGGACATTTTAATTAACAGGCAATCATGCTAAAAAAAATATTAACGGCTTTCATACTGGTCATGGGACTTAGCTTTATTGCTCATTCGCAAAAAACGGTGAATGAACAACTGGCTGCACAATATTTTCAGAATGGTGAGTTTGAAAAAGCTGCAGAATTGTATGAAGACCTTTACAATGATAATCCGTCTCCTTTTTTCTATACCAATCTGATTCAATCACTTATCAGTGGAAAAGATTTTAAAAGGGCTGAGAAAATCATTAAAAAGCGGATGAAACAAAACCCCGCAGATTTGCGATTGTCTGTTGATTTAGGATATATTTATGCTTCGTCCGGTGATGATAAAAAAGCCGAAAAACAATACCTGGAAGCCATTGAGAACCTCACTTCCAATCAACAGCAAATCTATGATCTTGCAAATGCATTTATCCTTCGCCTGCAATATGATTATGCAGCCAGTACTTATCTGAAAGGCAGAAAATTACTAAATAATACAACCTCTTTTTCGGTTGAACTGGCTATGCTTTTTGAAAACAGAGGTAATTACCAGGAAATGATGGATGAATACCTCAATCTGCTGAATTCTGATCCAAACTATCTAAGCTATATACAGGCGCGCTTACAGGCTGTTCTTAATAATGATTCTGAAAGTAAGAAGAGTGAAGTTATTAAAACAACGCTTTTGCGAAAATCACAAAAAAATCCGGAAAATGCTATTTACGCTAATTTGCTGATGTGGTATTCATTACAGCTAAAAGATTTTGAATTGGCCTTCAACCAGGCCAAATCAATTGACAAACGATTTAAAGACAACGGAGCCAAGGTTTTTGAACTTGCTGAACTATGCATAACAAATAAAGAATATGATATTTCCGTTGAAGCTTATCAATATCTTATCAACAAAGGTGAATTAAGTACATATTACCTGAATAGTAAAATTGGTTTGTTAAATGCAAGGTATCTAAAAATTACTTCAGCCTTTGCCATTAATAATAAAGAATTGGCAGAACTGGAAAAAGATTACACTAAAACACTCACTGAATTAGGGAAAAATGCATCAAGCATTTTACTGTTAAAAAACCTGGCTCATATTTATGCTTTTTATTCATTGAAAACAGAGGAAGCCATTGTACTGCTGAATGAAGCCATTGCCATCCCCAATGCAGATAAAAAAACAGTAGCCGGATGCAAAATTGAATTAGCGGATATTCAACTTTTTAGTGGAGATATATGGGAAGCTACATTGTTGTATTCACAGGTAGAAAAAGCCTATAAAAATGATCCGATAGGTTTTGATGCAAAATTCAGAAATGCAAAATTGTCCTACTATATTGGAGAATTTAACTGGGCCAAGGCACAGCTGGATGTGCTGAAAGCAGCAACTGCCAAAATGATAGCCAATGATGCCATGGAATTATCATTGCTGATAAGTGATAATATTGATGAAGACAGTTCAACGGTAGCACTCAGCTATTTTGCCCATGCTGATTTGCTCGCTTACCGTAATCAATATGATTTAGCTTTGGAAACATTAGATTCAGTAAGATTGGTCGGATTAACGCATCCTATTTTTGATGATGTCATTTTTAAACAGGCTGAAATCAGAATTAAACAGGGTAACTATAAAGATGGCGACAGTTTGCTGCAAAAATTGGTTGATTTTTATCCGGATGGTTTATTGGGGGATGATGCTTTGTTTTTACAGGCAGATTTAAATGAAAATCAATTAAATAATAAGATAAAAGCCATGATATGTTACGAAAATCTGATTTTTAAATATCCCGCAAGTTTATATACCGTAGAAGCCCGTAAACGATTCAGAAAATTAAGAGGCGATCAGGTAAATTAGTTTATAAAGTTCTTAAAGTATAAAGTTTATAAAGTTGGGTTAAATTAATTATAATTGGCTGTAAAATAGCGTTGTAAAAATTATAAAATAATTTTGGCTAAAGCCATGTTGATATTCATTATTCTTCACCACGACCTAAAGGATGTGGCTATTTATTAATCCCAACTTTTTAGTCAGGTTTGAATAATTTATTGATAAACTGAACTTTAGCCCTAAATATTAAAAATTACTTTAACCTATAAATCCATTATTTGCAATAGTTTCATATTCTATATGTTATGTTAAATATAGATTACAATACTATTTTAAACAACAACATAATTGTTTAACTACAACTTAATAACCAATAACCAATCACTAAAAATGAACTACGTCAGACCCAAAAAACATCTTGGACAGCATTTTTTAAAAGATGAGAATATCGCCAGAGAAATTACATTAAGTATTGATGAATCTACAACCAACCTGCTGGAAATAGGACCCGGAACAGGGGTTTTGACAAAGCATTTATTAAAAAATGAGCGACTGAATCTGAATGTTATAGAAATTGATACTGAGTCTGTAGAATTTCTCAAAACAAATTTTCCTGAATTAGAAGGCCGGATTATTATGGGTGACTTTTTACATTTCCCCATTGAGAATTTGTTCAACCAGGAATCATATTCAATTATTGGTAATTTTCCTTATAATATTTCCAGTCAGATTTTATTTAAAGTACTTGAACATCGTTCTCAAATACCTGAGGTTGTTGGCATGTTCCAAAAAGAAGTGGCAGAGAGAATTGCATCAAAACCAGGTAAAAAAACCTATGGCATTTTAAGTGTATTGCTGCAGGCTTATTACGACATTGAATATTTATTTACGGTAGAGCCCCATGTTTTTGTTCCACCGCCTAAAGTAAAATCAGCTGTTATAAGAGTAAGGCGTAATAATGTCAAGCAAATTAATTGCGATGACAAATTGTTTTTCAGAATTGTTAAAACAGCATTTAATCAAAGAAGAAAAACACTACGCAATGCATTGAGTGTCTTTAATTTTGATTCAGAAAAATTGGCTACAGATATATTGACCAAAAGAGCTGAACAATTATCAGTAGAAGACTTTGTTGGCCTTTGCAATGCTGTCATCATCAACTGATTTCTTAAAGAAGACAGAAAACCAAATCTTCAAAAGTAAACTGACGATTAGCACGATATAAAATAAAAAAAGCTCACATTGTTCAAATGTGAGCTTTTTTATGAATGGATAGAAACTATTCTGGATGAATTGCTTCAACCGGACAAACATCAGCACAAGAACCGCAGTCAGTACAAACGTCAGCATCAATTTTATAGATGTCGCCTTCAGCAATAGCTTCAACTGGACATTCATCAATACATGTACCACAAGCAGTACAATCTTCAGAAATTTTATAAGCCATAATTTTTGTTTTTTAAAATTAAATTTGTGAGTGCAAATATATCCATTAATTTCTTACCATGTAACATAAATTTGAAATTTTTAATGATTCTAAATAAATTTAGATATATCTATTTGTTTTTCTTTACTTTACAATAATTACACCTGAGTTTTGTGATTTTTTTTAAAAACCAAATAGGAAAAGCTTAATCCACTCTTTTCATCGAACAAGTTCTCCTGCTTTTCGATAACATCCCATTCAGTATAATCAATATCAGTATAAAAAGTATCTGCTTCAAAGTCTTTGTGTACTTTGGTCAGATACAGTTTATCGGCAATTGGCATAAATTGTTTGTAAATGCTTCCTCCTCCTATGATAAAGTTTTCCTGGTGATCATCACATAAAGTTATAGCATCTTCTATACTATAAGCCATTTCACAACCTTCGATTTTTTCACCTGGAACATCTGTGATTACAATGCTTCGTCTGTTGGGTAAAGGACGGACAGGTAAGCTTTCAAACGTCTTTTTACCCATCACAATGGTATGATGAGTCGTTAATTGTTTGAATCTCTTCAGGTCATCTGAAAGATGCCAAAGTAACTGATTGTCTTTCCCGATTGCATTATTTTCTGCAATGGCTACTATGATAGAGAGTTGTTTATTCATTTTTAATAAATTCAAAGTTAAATGTTTTTTCTAAATTTAATTTCACAATTTCAGCTACTTCATCAAAATTTTGTTTTTCCCCTAATTCTTTTTCAAGCGAAGTTACTGCTTTATCTGTGAATCCACAAGGATTGATATGATTAAAATAATTTAAATCGGTATTGATGTTGAATGCAAAACCATGCATACTAACCCAATGGCTGGTTCTGACTCCGATTGCACAGATTTTTCTGACCTTTTTAGGATTGTTCACATCCAACCACACTCCTATCGCCCCATCTAACCTTTCAGCCTGAATATTGAAATGCTTCAGCGATAAAATAATGGCTTCTTCCAGCTTGAAAATATAATCTTTAATTCCGAGATTAAAAGCAGTTAAGTTTAAAATTGGATAGCCGACCAATTGACCCGGGCCATGATACGTAATATCTCCTCCACGGTTAATTTTGTGAAAAGTCGCATTTTTTGCCTGTAACTGAATGTAACTGATAAGCATATTGTCCTCTGAACCGCTTTTACCCAAGGTATATACGTGTGGATGCTGGCAAAATATCAGATGATTAATGATATCTGTTTTATCCTGTCGTTTTTCAGCAAGAATGGTATCGAACAGGCTTTCCTGATAATCCCAGCATTCTTTATAATCAATTTCAGGAAACGAATGAAAAATAGTTTTTTTTGACATGTTTTGTTTTTTTTGCCACAATGACAGCAAGTGAAAACGTATTTAAAAAATTTATACTCAAAGAATAATGTCGCTTGCTTTATCCTTTAACCTTTTTACTTTATCCTTTATCCTTTTTACTTTAACCTTTATCCTTTTTACTTTAACCTTTACCCTTGATTTGTTTTTCTGCATGATAAGACGATCTTACCATTGGTGCACTTTCGGCAAATTCAAATCCTTTTTCCAGGGCTTTCAGCCGATAGCATTCAAATTTTTCAGGTGTAATAAATTCCTCTACAGCTATATTCTGGCGTGTAGGCTGTAAATACTGACCTATTGTAATAATTCTACATCCAACAGCCAGTAAATCATCCATGGTTTGCAGAATTTCATCTTCGGTTTCGCCTAAACCAAGCATAATACCCGATTTGGCTGTAAGACCACCCTGAGCTATGAATTTCAACACCTCCAGACTTAAACGATATTTGGCTTTATTTCTGATAGTTGGTGTTAAACGTTCAACTGTTTCCAAGTTATGCGAAATAATATCTGGTTTAGCATTCATTACTATTTGCAAAGAACTTGTATTACCCTGAAAGTCAGGAATTAAAACTTCAATCGTAGTAGATGGATTCAGTTCCTTAATTTTTAGTATGGTATCAGCCCAATGCTGAGCACCAAAATCAGGCAGATCATCCCTGTCCACAGAAGTAATAACACAATGCTTCAGTTTCATCAGTTTGATTGAATTTGCTATATTGAATGGTTCATTTTCATCCGGAGGAAGTGGCTTGCCTGTTATCACATTACAGAATCTGCAATTCCGGGTGCATATATTTCCAAGGATTAAAAAGGTAGCAGTTCCTCTGCTCCAGCATTCACCGAGGTTAGGACAATCACCGCTTTCACAAATGGTGTGCACATGATGTTGTTTGACTATATCTTTAACTTTCAGGTAATCTTCGCCTTTAGATAGTTTTATCTTGAGCCATTCCGGCTTTCTTTTTATTTGCATTTTTTACATTTATTTGGTAGACGGATGACGCAAATGTCTGCGACGAACTGTAAAAATCCGCTTCAATCAGTGTTACCGAAGGTATCTGTGTCATCCGTGTTCACATACACTAAATCGCAATTTCCCCTTTGATATGAGGCAATGGATCATAGTTAATCAGTTCGAAATCTTCATATTTGAAATCGAAAATATTTTTAACATCAGGATTTATTTTTAACTGTGGCAGCATTCTGGGTTCCCGGGAAAGTTGTGTTTTTACCTGTTCGATATGATTCATATAAATATGGGCATCTCCCAAAGTATGAACAAATTCAGCCGCTTTATAGCCTGTAACCTGTGCCATCATCTGCAATAAAATGGCATAAGAAGCAATATTAAACGGAACGCCCAGGAAAATATCGGCACTTCGTTGATATAAATGGCAGGATAACTTACCATCTGCAACATAAAACTGAAACATTACATGGCAGGGAGGCAAAGCCATTTTATCAATTTCACCAACGTTCCAGGCACTTACTATATGACGACGCGAATCAGGATTTGATTTCAGTGATTCCACAAGCTGTGCTATCTGATCAATTACTTTTCCATCATTTGATTTCCAATTACGCCATTGATAACCGTAAATTGGACCTAAATCTCCGCTCTCATCCGCCCATTCATTCCATATAGAAACTTTATTTTCGTTGAGGTATTTAATATTGGTATCTCCATTTAAAAACCATAACAATTCATAAATGATGGAGCGTAAATGTAATTTTTTGGTAGTTAAAAGCGGGAATCCATTTTCGAGGTTAAACCTCATCTGATAGCCAAATGTACTCAGGGTGCCGGTACCTGTACGGTCTTCCTTGCGGATGCCGTTATTCATCACATAATCCAGTAATTGAAGATATTGTTGCATAGTATTTTAATAACGAATCATAAAACTTTCAGGATAATTCTTTTTGAGTTTTTCTCTCAATTGAAGCACCTCCTTTTCGTTTGCAAATTTACCAATAATTAAACGAAAAAAAACAGTATTTCCTTTATTGATTTCCTGAATATTTATTTCTTCTTTTATACTAAGCTTCATTTTTCCGGAGAGCTTATCGGCATTGTCTTTATTTTTAAAACTTCCTATTTGCAGACCATAATGCAATGTTTCAGCTAAAACCTTAGTTTCTGTATTTTTTTCTTCTTTTACAATGGGGCTCTGAATCGTAATTTCTTTTTTTATTATTTCTTTGGCGGCGATTTCCTTTTCATTGTTTGCATTGGCTGCAATTACATCATTTTTCTCAAATAAGGGTTTAACGGCAGAATCCGGAAGCATGTTTTCTGTTTTTTGTTTTTTCAAAGTTTTTATGGAAGCCAGCTGTTGAAGATGTGTAGCATCGTTGGGTTTACCATAACTCAAAACGGTAAGCTGCACTTTGGCAAGTCCATTGTAGATAAAATCAAGAGAATCAGCAGCAGCTCTTGACAAATCAATGATTCTTTTATTGATAAACGGACCTCTGTCATTGATTCTTACAACGATAGATTTCTGATTGTACAAATTGGTAACTTTTACTTTGGAATTGAAAGGCAAGCTGGGATGTGCTGCAGTCATCAGTGATTCATTGTATTTTTCACCATTGGCTGTTTTTTTCCCATCCAGCCATCCATGATAATAGGAGGCTATACCCATGGTTGCATGAGCACTTTTTTGAGCATAGATTTCGCTATAAAACGATGCAATTAAAAAAATGTAAATACTTAAAAAGTAATAAAAACGCATATTTATTCAAGTCAGGCTTTTAAATACGTAAAATAATGATTAATGTTTCAAATCATTATTTTTTAAGGCCTCAGCATTGTGCTTGTGCTTGAAAAAAACGGCAAATAAAATGGTAACAATTAATGAATAAATAGCAAAACTTAACCAGATACCATGCCAATCTTTACCTTGAGCAGTAGTATAATATCTATCTATAACGAAACCACTGATTTTACTGCCCAAATAGGCTCCAAATCCGTTTGTCATCATCATAAATAAGCCCTGTGCACTTGATCTGATTGAAGAATCTGTAGTGGTTTCTACAAACAATGAACCTGAAATATTAAAGAAATCAAAAGCCATTCCATAAACGATACATGATAAGATAATCATCCACAATCCATCAGAAGGATTACCATAAGCAAATAATCCGAACCGCAATACCCAAGCAATCATGGAGATAATCATAACTTTCTTAATTCCAAAACGTTTCAGAAAAAATGGAATTGCCAGAATGAATACAGTTTCTGAAATCTGTGAAATTGACATTATAATAGTTGAATACTTAATTACAAGAATAGATAATACGTTAGGATAACTAACTACATAATGAATTTTATCCCAAAAATTATTTATTTTCTCTAACGTTGGTAAGAATATGTTTTGATAATCTAAAATTAAATCTGTATACTTTTTAAACTTTTCAAAATCTGAAATATAAGTGTCACCATACATATTTGTCAGTTGAAGTGCACCACCTAAAAACATTGCAGATATAAAGAACACCGCCATTTTATAGTTTCCAAACAATTTAAATGCCTTGAGTCCCAACATTTCAATAAATGAAGAATCTTTTGAAATTGATTTTTGCGGAGGGCATTTGGGCAATGTAAATGCATAAACACCAAGAGCTATAGCAGCAAATGCGGCTATAATAAACTGATTTGCATTGGCTTTACTACCGGTAAGATTAGTTATCCACATGGCTGCAATAAATCCGATTGTACCCCAAACCCTGATGGGTGGAAATACTTTTACAATATCTTGATTATTATTTTTTAGAATATTGTAAGATATAGAATTTGACAAAGAAATTGTTGGCATATAAAATATCATGGCTAAAAATATCACATAATATAATGTATCAGGGTCGTTTACCTGAGGAACAAAAAACAATACAATGCCATAACAAATTTGCAATATTCCATAAAGTTTTTCGGCATTCATCCATTTGTCGGCAATAATACCGGTTAAAGCAGGCATAAATAATGAAGAAAGTGCCAATGTTGAAAAAATAGCGCCAAATTGTGCACCTGTCCATCCTTTAGCATTAAAACAATAAGTACCAATTGTAATCAACCAGGCTCCCCAGATGAAGAACTGTAAAAAATTCATCAAAATAAGTCTATACTTAATACTCATAATATTCTCTCCTTTTTAGTTATTTCCTAAAAATAAATTAATTTTAAAACCTTTTTATCTAAACCACTGCTTGAAAATTTCAAAAACCTAATAACTATTTCCCAACTCTCTTTTTAATTTCATCTCTTACCTGAGACGCTCTCTCATAATCTTCATTTTCAATTGTTATTTTAAGCAATTCATCTAATTCCTCTAAGGTATAATCTTTCAATTCGTTAGGATCATCTTCTGAAATTTCTGATTTTGATTTAATTTCTTTGTCGTTTTCTGTCATAATGATACCTGCGGATGACAATACATTTTCATAGGTAAAAATAGGGCAATGAAAGCGCAATGCCAAAGCAACAGCATCTGAAGTACGGGCATCAATTTCTTCCTCTTTGTTCCCATCGGTTAGAATTAATTTTGCATAAAATACGCCTTCCGAAAATTTATGAATAATTACTTCAGAAATCTGAATATTAAATGCAACCGCCATGCTTTTAAATAAATCATGCGTTAAAGGTCGGGAAGGTTTCATTTTTTCCAATTCAATAGCAATGGCCTGGGCTTCGAAACCACCGATGATAATCGGCAACCGTCTTTCACCGCTGGATTCTCCGAGGATGAGTGCATAAGCCCCAGTTTGTGTCTGGCTATACGACAAACCAATAATATCTAATTTAATCTTTTCCATTATGGAATTGCTAATTTGAGCATAAAATTATAAATAAATTCTTGCAAAAATAATTTTTTTTCTCTGAACTATGTATTTTTAACGTATACAAAATAATTTTATAACTGCTGTGATCGGCAAATGAACAAAATCAAGATATATTATACATTGATATTCTGAATCTTACAGACTTAAAAATGTTTTATTTATCCAAAAA
>CAIUKU010000292.1 GCA_903899825.1 uncultured Bacteroidales bacterium
ATTTATTGCAAATAGATAAAAAAAATCAAATTACAGAAAAGTAAAAGAAAAGTTTTTTTTATTGAAATGCAATGTTAATTTTTTCGTTTGATAAAAGATGTTATAAAAGCAAGCCAGAATAGATCCAATGGGTATTATTTTATTTATACGGCTGATATACTATAAATGCGAATCAAGGGTTGAAAACTATAAGAAACTAAATTATAGCCACTAAGACACAAAGTCGCAAAATAATTAAAATAGTTTAGAAAAGATTTTAAAAATATAATAATTGATTCTTAGTGGCTTAGTGTCTTTGTGGCATATGAAATTTAACCCTTGATTCGCATTATAAATTAAAAAGAGACAAAACAATTAAGTTCTGTCTCTTTAACAAATTGTTTAGTTTAATATTTCAAAAAGATGATTTATACAAGTCCTTGAGCCATCATAGCTTCAGCAACTTTAACAAATCCACCTATGTTAGCTCCTTTTACATAATTGATACTACCATCAGCTTCTTTACCGTATTTAACACAGGTTTTATGAATGTTAATCATAATGTTATGAAGTTCCTGATCAACTCTCTCTCTGGTCCAACTTAGACGCATTGAGTTTTGACTCATTTCCAGACCAGAAGTTGCAACACCACCGGCATTAGCAGCTTTTCCTGGACCGTATAATATTTTCTTTTCTACAAAATATTCTGCAGCTTCAGGAGTAGATGGCATATTAGCACCTTCAGAAACACACATACATCCATTGGCTATCAATGTTTTTGCATCTGTTCCATTCAATTCATTTTGAGTTGCACTTGGCAATGCAATATCACATTTTACGCCCCATGGAGTTTTACCTTCAACATATTCGCAATTGTATTTTTTTGCATATTCAGATATACGACCACGTTTAACGTTTTTCAATTCCATCATGTATGCTAATTTTTCAGCATTGATACCTGCAGGATCGTATATATATCCATTAGAATCTGACATAGTAACAACTTTTCCACCTAATTCTGTGGCTTTTTGAGTTGCATATTGGGCTACATTACCTGAACCGGAAACAACAACAACTTTTCCTTTGAAACTATCACCTTTAGTAATCAGCATTTCGTTGGCAAAATATACCTGACCATAACCAGTAGCTTCAGGACGAATTAAACTTCCTCCCCATTCTAAACCTTTTCCGGTAAGTACACCTGTAAATTCATTCTTTATTCTTTTGTATTGTCCAAACATGAAACCTATTTCACGGCCACCTACTCCAATATCACCAGCAGGAACATCTGTATCAGGACCAATATGTCTTTGCAATTCAAGCATGAAACTCTGGGTGAATTTCATTACTTCATTGTCAGATTTACCTTTGGGATCAAAATCAGAACCACCTTTTCCACCACCCATAGGCAATGTAGTTAAGCTGTTTTTTAACACTTGTTCAAAAGCTAAAAATTTCAAAATACCCAGATTTACAGTAGGATGAAAACGTAAACCGCCTTTATAAGGTCCGATAGCACTGTTCATTTCGATTCTGAAACCTCTGTTAGTCTGGAAATTTCCTTTATCGTCTAACCAGGGAACTCTGAACATTATAACTCTTTCAGGTTCAACCATTCTTTCAAGAATACCATTGTATTTTGGATTTTCTTCAATAAATGGAAGAAGGGTTTCAACCACTTCTCTTACAGCTTGATGAAATTCCACTTCACTTGGGTTTTTGGCAATTACTTTTGCCATAAACTGATCTAATTTTTGTGTTAAAGCATTGTTCATAATTTTTATATTTTTAAATGAATAAAACTGATGTAAAACGGCTACAATGTTATAAAAAAAATACTTTCAAAAAAAAAATAATAAGAAAT
>CAIUKU010000293.1 GCA_903899825.1 uncultured Bacteroidales bacterium
CAATCTGTAATGGTATTAAAACTACCGCCTCCCACTGAACATCCTGACTGACAGCTGCTTTCTGTGGCTGTAATCATTGGCTCTGTTGGGTTTGTACAATCTCCGGGAACTGTAGTCAATGACTGTATTGTACTTTTACATCCCGTAGCATTATCTACACAGGCATAATAGATTGTCATTGGGGTAGTTTGATTGTAAGTCGGTGTGGAAGCAGTTGTTGTTCCTGTTATATCTGTAAAATAAGTCAATGTGGTTCCAATTCCGCAATCTGTAATGGTATTAAAACTACCACCACTGACTAAGCAGCCTGACTGGCAACTGCTTTCTGTTGCTGTAATCAATGGTGTAGAAGGATTTGTACATGTTCCGGGCACTGTGGTCAATGACTGTATTGTACTTTTACAGCCGGAAGTATCATCAACACAGGCATAGTATATTGTCATAGGCGTTGTTTGATTGTAAGTCGGAGCAGCAGTTGTAGTCGTTCCGCTTAAATCTGTATAATAGGTCAATGTAGTTCCTGTTCCACAGTTTGTAGCAATATTGAAACTACCTCCATCTAAGATACATCCTGACTGGCAGCTGCTTTCTGTGGCTGTAATCAATGGTGCTGCAGGAGTCGGAGGTTGGGTATTTATATTTATATGGGTCGATGCTGAAATATTTGTGGTATCACTTATACTTCTTACGAGAATATCATGACCGCCGCTTGCAAGATTTGAAAACACCGGAGATGTCTGATAGCTTCCACCATCCATATTGTATGCATAATCACTTCCCAAAGGAGCTGTTATTTCAATGGTCCCTTTTTCGACAGTACAACCGGGTTGGGTAAGACTCACTGTTGCAGCATCAGGTGTAGTCATTGTAAGGATCACATTTGAATTGCCACTGGTAGAAGTTGCACTAAATGCCCTGACACGGTAATAATAATTTGTATTGGGGTTTAAACCGCTTATAATTTGTGAAGTAGAAGAAACAATAAAGTTATCATAAACACCAACCGGAGAGAACGAAATTCTAGAAATTGAAAGGTTGTCTATACATGGTCTTGCAGCTGTATTACCATTATCAATCTCAACTTTAAAAGGACCAATTATAGATGAAACAGGAATATTAATTAAACTGTATGTTGCACTATAACTATAAGTACCTAATGTAGTTATTGTTGAATAACCAGTGCCTGACAAGATTTTTACTACAACATTTCCTCCTGTGCCTGAAAATTTTTGTAAAATATCAAATGAAATATTTGTCGGATTTCCGGCAATCTCACCAGAAATTAAGTAAGCTCCGTTTGCATTCTGAAGACAAATCGCATCATTTCCAGTTGTAATTACTTGATCTGTTCTGGTTAAATAAGAAGTCCATGTGATTCCACCTACTCCAGTCCATGTTCTGGTTAGATAACTTGATATTGTTCCTCCACCAATTGCAGTGAAAGTTTCAGTAGATGATGCAGCCCCAAAAGAAATTGCACTTACATCTAAACGGTAAGAAGTTGCTCCTTCTACAGCATTCCAATGGGCTGTAAAACTGCTGGTATTCTGCAGACTGGCTGGTGTAGCAAGAGGTGGGCTTAAATTAGCAGTAGTAAAGCTTACATCGCTTCCATAGCCGGTACCGGCAGCTGAAGTGGCATAGGCCCTGAAATGATAGGTTGTATTGGGCAAAAGATTGATTATATTACTTGAAAAAGCTCCGGTGGTTCCGCTTACCAAAGTAGTATCAGCACTAATATCCGGATTCAGGGAAGTACCAATGCAAAAACCACGGGCTATAACCATCTGGCAACCTTCAGCCGTAACATCACCGCTTATAGTAGCAGAAAATGCTGTAACAGAAGATGCAGGGTCGATAGTTGTTACCGAAGCAACCGCATTTACACCGCTGCCGCTTACTGAACGATTCACATCTGAGGCACCGCCTCCGCCAACTACGATATTTCCATTGTAAGACTGAACCGCTGTAGGTGAGAACAAGACATAAATCAGTTTTGAAAAACTACCACCCTGTTGAGGAATGGTCATGGTGGTACCAAAAGCATCGTTGGAATATTGAGAATAGGTATACCCTTCTACTGCAGCCAATGTTACATCAGCAGTTGTTAAGTTTTCACCGGTAATGGTAAATGTATTGGGTCCGTATTCACCATCTATGCACTGACCACCAAAAGCAGTAAGGCTGCTTACCGTAAGGGTTGGTGAAAGCGTTGTAAAGCTTGACTGTGCAGTATAAACAGTTCCACTGTCGTTGGTGGCAAAAGCCTTGAAATAATAAGTCTGCCCCTGACTTAAACCATTGACCAATATACTGAAAATATCATTGGCATAAGAACCCGTTTCTGAAACTTTAGTACCTGTTCCATTTGCAAAGCCGTCAGTAGTACTCCAGTAGATTCCTCTTTCGGTAACAAAACTACATCCATAGGAAGTAATATTTCCACCCAACATAGCTGAAGTTAATCCTATAGAAGCAGAAGTTGGTGTACTGATGGTTGGACCTGTATTGATACCACTACCGAACACTGAACGGTTTACGCTTACAGCACCGCCACCGCTTACTACGATATCTCCATCGTATGACTGAACGGCAGCAGGTGAAAACTGTACATAAATCAGTTGAGAAAAACTACCTCCTGGTTGAGGAATAGATAAAGTAGATGTAAAAGCGTCGTTGATGGTAGAATAGGCATATCCTTCCAATGCAGCAAGTCTGACACTGTCTGTAGTTAGGTTTTCACCGGTAATGGTAAAGGTATTGACAGCAGATCCGTTGATACACAAAGGACCAAAAGCTGTAATCGTGCTTACAGATAAGGTAGGCGTTAACCCGGCAAGGGTGGATAAAGTGGCTGTACTTCCAAAAGCTGTTTCAGTACCTGCGCCATTGCGGGCCTTTACCTGAAAAGTATAGGAAGTTAATGCATTTAAACCGCTGACAGTTATGGTTGACCATGTTGAAGCTTTTTGCCAAACAGCAGTAGTATTCAGGCTACCATCCGCCTGCACATATTTTGAACTACCCGTTTCCTGTATGGCAAATTCAGTATCAAAAGGGTTGCCATTGGCATTGACAGCCACATCAAGGGTATTGGTAGTTGCATTGTTTAAGGTAGGTGCAGCAGGCTCTATGGCAAGGGTATAAAAACTAATTTCTGTAGTACTCAATGTTGTTCCTATGCTATTGGTAGCATAAGCTTTATAGAAATACTGTGTATTTTCTGATAAACTGTTAAATACTTTGGAAAAGGAACCTGTATCAGTAACTCCTTCAGCTGTTTTATTGTCTGAAATCAATACACCTGTTGAAGTATTATAACAAAATCCTCTTTCTAAAATACCTGCACCGCCATCGGAAGGAATATTGCCATTAAAAGTAGCAGCGGTTTCACCTAAAGAGCTGACAGCAGTGGTTGTGACTGATGGGGCAACTAGATTTAATGCAACGGAACCTCCTATTGCAAGACAATTGTTGGTTATTCCAGCACCATATCTTGCAATTGCAAATGTTGAAGTAATGTTTGAGCTACCCCAGGCATATAATCTAAAAGTTATAGAATCTGTAACATTTTGCAATAATGAAATACTTGTTAAGTCTATTTGTGTTTGAGCAACTCCATCAGCAGTGCTTGTAAAACTTATATCAGTTCCAATATCAGTAAAAGCACCTCCATTTAAACTATACTTCCAGATATAAGCATTTGGTCCTGTTGATGTACGTCTAAATGTAGCATCCAATGTTGAAAGTGAAACTTTATATCCAGTTTTTGGATTTACAGTAAATTGAAAATATTCATTCGTGCTAATTGCAGATGATTTTGTTCCTGAAACATCCCATGCATTCGCTGAAAAACCACGGGCTAAAGCAGTAGCAGTAATTCCACTTCCTCTTGAAAGAGAAGAAGTATTTAAATTTGAATTATTTGTTGTTGCATTATAAGTTACCTCTGTTCCTAAAGCAGCAGGATTACCAAATTGCCAGGCAATAATTGGCAAAGCATTTACAGTGAGTGATTGAGACACATCAGTAGCAGCTGAATAATTTAGACTTGCTGCCTGTGAAGCGGTAATATTGGTCGTACCTGTTGCTTTAATATGAATCAGGCTGCCAACTATAGTTGCAACGTTTGTATCTGAACTGGAATAAGTAATGGTATTGATGGCAGAAGTTGCAGATGTTGCTCCCGGACTGTAATCAGCATCACCCAATGTTTTATTGGCCAATGTGTTAAAAGTTATTGTTTGTGAAGCTGGTGTAATATTAGCTTTGAGTCCTGTTGGATGTGTAAGCGTATATTTTGCTGATGAAGCTCCTCCCAACGTAGCCGTTGAAGTAACATCAATATTATCAGCCACATCGACACTTGCAAATGTTCCGCTTCCGGTAAAAGTTACAGTATCGGGTGATATAATACCGCTTAAATTCCCGGTAATAACAGCTGTATTTGTACCTGTATAGGTTTTATTCTGAGCAGCTGCATCAGGTATTGAAAGTGCTTTTGTATGAATTAAAAGTATCCTGTCTACCTGAACTGCTGCATTGTAGCTGCTGTTTCCTGACTGATTGGCATGGATAGTACAGCTACCTGGGGCAACAATCGTAATAGTGCTGCCGTTTAATCCGGTGCATGTGGCATAATTGTTATTTGAACTGGTAAATACTACCGGATTTCCTGAACCTCCACCTGTCGCAGTAACAGTAAAAGCAGCATCACCATAGGTTACCGGATAAATAGTATCGAAAGTAATGGTTTGTGATAACAATTGAGTAAAAGAAAATGAACTCCCTATATTGGTTGTCCCATCGTTCAGCTGAAGCTGAATGCTGATACCATCCCCGCCATCGATACTGGCAGGCAATGCAGCTGTAAAGCTTGCAATACCACTTGAGTTGGTGGTTGTAGTTAAACCGATATCATTTGTAGTTGCTGTTACAGCACTCCCATCCAGGGAATAGGATTCAGCTGAACCACTACTATTTGTAATGCTTACATCATATTTGAATGTGTAGCCCGAAACCAGGTTATTGTATTGGTCTTTTGCAGTACAGGTAATGGTTCTGCTTGTATTCGGTGCCAACGCTAAATTAATGGTTGCTGTGGAATTGGTGGTGGGAACCCCTGGATTTATTACCTGAGTGATAGCTGCAGCTGAATAGCCTGTTGCTTCAATTGTCAAAGATTTTGACCCAGAGGTAGTAAGTAATGCATTTCCATTAGAAGGTTTTAGCTGAATATTTCCGGTACTTATCACATAATCAGATGAATTCAATGCTGTTCCTCCGATTTTAACAGCCGTAATATTAGTTCTCCATACTGAGTCATCAGTAAATGTGATATCAATATCATGATCAACATCATTAAGAGTTACATCAGCATTTAATGCAGGTGTTGTTAAACTAGAAGTTCCTGTAATAGATATTTCATCCATAGCCAATCGATCTCTTGAACCAGAAGTTCCAGCGGAAATCCAATAAATCCATCTTAGTTGAACAATGGGTTGGTTTTCTGCTAGAACAGGTAAAGTTTGAGAAAAACTTGTTGTATTACTTCTACCAGTTGTAGCATTTGTTGAATAAACAGAAGATAAAGGATTATCAACATTAATCCAGGTTCCAGTTTCTCCTACACGGTATTGTAAAGCCATTGAACAGGTATAAGTAGTCTGATCTAGCTTTGTCCATGCTAACCAGGTTACCAAAATTGTAGTTTTACCTGTTGTAGAAATTTCAACTTCTATAGCTCCAGCTGATTGAGAACTTGATGCTAAAAGACTCACTCCATCAGCACCACCAGTTCCTTCAATCATATAACCTCCTGAATTATTGGTTGTTGTGACTGGTAAATCACCAGTTCCATCACTTGTAGTTCTTGTAGTTGGAATAGCACCTGCAGAAGTTCCAAATCTATGAATTGCCATTGTTGAAGGAATAGTAGCAGCTCCAGTAAAACTATAAGGTAATGTTCCAGTAGTAGGATTCGTCTGTCCCCTACTCACTCCGCTAAACAGCAACAGTATAAAGAGCATTACCATCATTTTAAGCCCATGGCTGAGGCCGTAATTTGTAATTGTTTTTTTCATAATCTTAAAGTTTACGTTTTTAAAAATTGCTCATAAATTGTGTAATATACTTAATATAATTATTTCATTTCAAATCACTTATTCCATTTCTTAAAATCACTCTGCTTTCTAAACTTATCTATCTTTACCTATCGATTCTTTTTCCTTTTTCCTTTTTCCTTTTTCCTTTAACCTTTTTCCTTTAACCTTTAACCTTTAACCTTTAACCTTTTTCCTTTATCCTCCCCTAATGCATCCACTGGCTAATCTGTGGCACCACCCCATCGGTTTTATAATCAGTTGTACTTCCGCTTCCCCTGTAGGCAAATATTTTAAAATAATAGGTAGTATTGCCATTCAGGTTTAAAAACCAGGCGTTTTGCACGCCATAAGCAACATTCCTATCTGTAGCACTGTCAGGATAACTTACGCCATCCACAGGGTCTGTAATGGCGTTAAAACCGACATTGCTCATGCGTATGAGGTAATGCTCCGGAAGAAAATTTCCGGTGGCGTCAGTCCATTGCAACTGAAAATTATTCGCTGTAAAATGAAGCGGATAATTCGTAGGTTCCGGTTTAAGATTGCTGCTTCCTCCACCCCAGATGGCATTGATGTATTCGGGATGGTCGATATAAGGGTTGCGGTTATGTTGAAAATTTGTAAATATTGTATTATTTCGGTCTATTTCTTTTTGGCTAACTGGATCAAGAGAACTCCAAGCAAGCAATACATTTAAAAACCATTGATCAAAACAAGGGAAGGAGGTTCCATCTAAAACAACATTAGCAGTGCCTATATTTTGCCAACTTGCTATTATATTTTGATAACGTGTTGCCATATAAAAATAAGAACGGGCAAAATCACCTTTAAAACTATCAATGGGCTCAAAAACGGTACCTGAATATCCAGGTGAAGACGATGCACCCAATTTTGAACCATTAAGAGATGTCCATGTAGGATTATTGACTTCACCATAAGGGAAATTATTTCGCTCATTATTTACCTTATAATCAGTAGGATAAATATGAAATATGTCACTGTTCATTGGGGATACATCACCAAACCAGCTTTTAGGAAAAGAATGTTCTCGGTTGTAACAATCTCCTTCATTATAATTTGCACTTCCACAAGACGACCCAAAAGTAAATTCATACGGTGGTATTCCTCCGGGAATATCAGAATACATATCCCAAACTTTTCCATTTGGCTTATCATCAGTAGTATAATATGCATTCAAAAGAGCAGAATAACTAATAATTGTATGGTTTTTTATAATATTATAAAGTGCAGTTTTTAATGTCGCTCCAGTCAAACCTGTTGCATTGTTGTAATAGCCGGCAGGTGGCTGAGCAATCGCAGCAAAAAAAGGAGAAAATAGTATACAGGTAAAAAGAATGAAATGGAGAAATTCTTGGTATGGTTTTTTATTGCAATTCACGCAGATTATGGTTTTATGAGTTTTAATTAAGTTTGGTTTATTGTTTTAAATAACATACAAAAATAAGAATAATAAATTATCAATCATAATTTTAACATTATTTTTTTCATAATTTTTCG
>CAIUKU010000294.1 GCA_903899825.1 uncultured Bacteroidales bacterium
GATATACTACAGAGAAAATTCCTTAACTAACTGACATTGAATATTGGAACAATATAAATTTATCGGACCATAAAAAATTAAGTAAATATTAAAATTTAAACCAATGAAACGAGCCATGTGAAAATATTCACACACACGAGGATGATTATTTTGGCGAGTTCCATCGGCGAAATTTGAACAGAATTAATAAATTTAACAAACATAACAATAACCATTACAGTAATTTGATAAAATATAAACAGATGAAAACAAAACAAATCTTAGCAATCATCGTAATCTTTGTAATGGGTCTGCAACTCTCACTAAATGCCCAGGACAGCAAAACAAAAACAGAACAATCACTGCATCAAAATCAGCTCCAGGGGGAATTAAAAAATCATTTACCCAATCCACCACCACCTCCTTCCGTACTTCCTGGTATTCCGAACTTAAGCAAAGAACAATCGGAAAGTATTCATAAACTTCAGATAACACTGGCCATTGCCAAATTACCACTGGAAAACAATGTCAGGGAAAAAGAAGCCAGGTTGCATACCCTGTCCACACTAAAAAATCCTGATATTAAGGAAATTGAAAAACAAATCGATGAAATTGGGGTAGTAAAAATTCAATTAGCCAAAATGCAGGCTGCCCATGATCTGGACATCCGAAATATATTGGACGATGAACAAAGGCTGATCTTTGATAAAAGACCACCTATGCCGGAATTTTTTTAGTTTATAAAGTTTATAAAGTTCATAAAGTTCATAAAGTGGCTTAAGGAATTGTTTCCCTTTCGATGATGCTTTCCACCCCTTAGTAATAGTTTTCCTTCACAGGAAAGTCATGGCTATTGGGTGTTTTGCATTGACTAAAATGGGTAATAGTATTGCTGTTCGTAGGAAAGCATTATCCTCTTATTATAATTTGTTTTTAGATAGCAGATTATCAAATCTTAACGAATCATATTGATGAATTAAGTTAATTTTAATTTAGATGAGTTTATTTTTTATAAACTGGAAAGGTTGGTTAATAATTTCTTATATTTGTGGTGGAATTAATACCATGATTAAGTAATTTTGTTATTGGTAAAGAAAAATATTAAAAAATTGAATAGCGTTTTTAGTATGAGAATCAAAATGTAATATTATCAATTTTAAAGAATTACATGTAATGTTTTTTTACAAATGAAGGATAGATAATTATTACTGCTTATTTGAAAAAACAATAATTTATATATAGTTTTTACGTATTGGGTGCAAGTTTTATAGTTAGTGATGTGCTTTACATTAAAAAATGAATTATGAAGACATTTGAAAAATACCTTGAAAAATTAATATTTTTTAGTCGTTGGATACAATTACCAGTTTATTTGGGACTGATTGTTGCCTCTATTCTTTACTCAGTTAAATTTATGAAACAATTATGGACTTTGATTAACGATTTTTCAATAATGAATGAAAATACAATAATGTTATCAGTACTAGGACTGATTGATATTTCAATGGTGATAAATTTACTTGTTGTCGTTTTTATTGGTGGATATATTACTTTTGTAAGTAAAATTACTTTTGATGGTCACGAAGACAGACCAGATTGGTTAAGTAAAATGAATGCAAGTTCACTTAAAATAAAATTGATAATCTCTTTAGTCAGCATTTCCGGAGTACACCTTTTGAAAACATTTATTGATGTTCATAATATTCCTTTACAGGACGCATTAATTCAAATAGGAATACATATCGTATTTATCATGTCTGCATTACTTCTTGCATATACTGATAAGATTATGTATTCTCATGGAGACAAAGAGAAAGAATGATCATAAACTCTCAACAGGTGTTTTGAAAACCATATAAAAAAAGACAGTAACTATTACAATATTGAAGCAAATGGGGCTTTCATAGGTTTGGAAAATATTAATTAATATAATTCTTTCTAGGAAATTAATAAAAAAAATCAAGGATAGTCATTATTATTGGGGTAAACCCTTCTGTTACGAAGTTCCCGACGGTTTGATAAACAAATATTTTTTGTATTGTTTCGGCAAGATGCCGTTTATTTGGCATCGTAGCGGGACGCTACGATGAACGAGAAATAATAATCATAAACTCTCAACAGGTGTTTTGAAAACCAAATAATAAAAGACAGCAACCAATACGTTGCTAAAACAAGTGGGGCTTTCATAGGTTTGGAAAATATTAATTAATATAATTCTCTCTAGGAGATTATTAAAAACAATCAAGGATAGTCATTATTATTGGGTTAAACCCTTCTGTTACGAAGTTCCCGACGGTTTGATAAACAAATATTTTTTGTATTGTTTCGGCAAGATGCCGTTTATTTGGCATCGTAGCGGGACGCTACGATGAACGGTGAAAAACTTTTTCTAGAAAATACCCTAACGGGCAAAACAAATCACCAAATCACCCTATCAAAGAATCACTAAATCCTACCATCACCAAATCGCCAAATCCAAATTTCTCTTATCTTTGCATCTCTAAAAAAACAAAAGATGGCAAGTAATTATATTGCAATACTGGCAGCCGAGATGAATGTGGCAGCCTGGCAGGTTGAAAAAACATTGGAGTTACTGGATGGCGGAGCTACCGTTCCATTTATCTCCCGTTACCGCAAGGAGATGACAGGAACACTGGATGAAGTGCAGGTGGCACAGGTGAGGGACAGGGTTGCTCAGCTGCGTGAACTGGATAAACGCCGCGAAGCCATCATTGCTTCCATTGAAGAGCAGGGCAAGATGACCGATGATTTACTGCGTCAAATAAATCAGGCAGTGGTGATGTCGGAACTGGAAGATATTTATCTGCCTTACCGTCCTAAACGTAAAACCAGAGCTACCATAGCGATAGATAAGGGTCTGGAGCCACTGGCAAAAATACTCATGGTACAGAATATGATAGATGTGGAAGAAAGAGCCGCTAAGTTTATCAATGCTGAAAAGGCTGTGAATTCAGTAGAGGAAGCATTGGCAGGAGCACGCGATATCATTGCCGAATGGGTGAATGAAAGTAAAACAGCCCGTGAACGCATCCGCAACCTGTTTGTAAGGGAAGCTGCCATTACTTCTAAAGTTGGCAAAGGCAAAGAAACAGAAGGCAACAAATACGAAAACTATTTTGAATGGGAAGAAAACCTGATGAAGGCACCTTCACATCGCGTATTGGCGATGATCAGAGGCGAAAATGAAGGCTTTCTGAAAATTAATATTGCACCACCCGAGGAAAAAGCCCTTGAAATATTAAACAGAATTTTTGTCAAAGCAGATAACGATAGTGGTGAGCAGGTGCAAATGGCTGTTAAAGACAGTTATAAACGTTTACTCAGTGCTTCCATGGAAACTGAATTGCGCAATATTGCCAAGGAAAAAGCCGATGCAGAAGCAATACGTGTTTTTGCCGAAAATTTACGTCAGTTATTGATGGCTTCGCCTTTGGGACAAAAGAATGTATTGGCAATAGATCCAGGTTTCAGGACGGGTTGTAAGGTAGTTTGTCTGGATAAACAGGGGAAATTGTTGCACAACGAAACTATCTATCCGCATCCCCCAAAAAACGAGCTTAAACAAGCCATCAACAAGATACAAAGTCTGGTAAGTGCATATAAAATAGAAGCCATTGCCATTGGTAACGGAACTGCCGGTAGGGAAACAGAAAATATAGTCCGTAAAATACCTTTCTCTAAAGAAATTGTTGCAATTATGGTCAACGAAAGCGGTGCTTCGGTGTATTCTGCTTCATCGGTTGCCCGCGAAGAATTTCCTGATTATGATGTTACCGTAAGAGGGGCGGTTTCTATTGGCCGAAGGTTGACCGATCCTTTGGCAGAGTTGGTAAAAATTGATCCTAAAGCGATAGGCGTTGGACAATATCAACATGATGTAAATCAGACTGCTTTACAAAAAAGTCTGGAAGATGTGGTGGTAAGTTGTGTAAACAATGTAGGTGTTGAAGTAAACACTGCCAGTAAACAATTGCTTTCTCATGTTTCGGGAGTCGGGAGTTCGTTGGCAAAAAATATCGTGGAATATCGTGAAGAAAATGGTCCCTTTGCCTCTCGTGCTGCCTTGAAAAAAGTACCAAGATTTGGAGATAAAGCCTTCGAACAGGCTGCAGGATTTTTAAGAATACGTGATGCAAAGAATCCTCTGGACAACAGTGCAGTTCATCCCGAAAGTTATGATATTGTGAAAAAAATGGCAGCATCGCTTAAAGCAGATATTAAAGATCTGATAGAAAATAAAGAAATGCGTGATAAAATAGAACCTTCAGCCTTTGTAAGTGGTAGTTTTGGTTTACCTACCATTACTGATATCATGAAGGAACTCGAAAAGCCCGGCAGAGATCCTCGTACCAAATTCGATTATTTTGAGTTTGACAGAAATGTAAATTCAATGAATGATTTGCATGAAGGTATGATTTTACCCGGAATTGTCACCAATATTACAGCTTTTGGTGCATTTGTAGATATCGGTGTTCATCAGGATGGCTTGATTCATCTGAGCCAGATGGCCGATCGATTTATACGTGATCCCAATGAAGTGGTAAAACTCAATCAAAAAGTGGAAGTAAAGGTATTGGAAGTTGACAAAGACCGTAAAAGGATACAATTATCGTTGAAGAAATAAATTTAAACATATACCGTTAAATATTATTATTTTTGTATTGTATAAATTGTATGATGAATCAAACTATTAAATATACTTTTGGAATAATCTTTTCATTTTATTTTTTTGTTCAGATAGCAGAAGCGCAAAGAGTAAAAGGAGAACTTATTTTCGGAATGAATGCCACTCAAATTGATGGGGATGAAGTTTTCGGATTTCATAAATATGGATTGAATATGGGTGTAGGCGCAATTTTCCCTTTCAATGAGCATTGGTCCTTGAGCATAGAAACTATTTTTAATCAAAAAGGGGCTTACAGAAAAGAATCTATTGAAATAGATACCTTGCCTACACCTTATTATAACATTCGGTTGAATTATCTGGATGTACCGGTAGTGCTGCATTATGAAGACAAAGGGGGCATTACTTTTGGTGCTGGGTTTTCTTGGGGAAGAACGGTTGGAATAGAAGAAATTGAACACGGTAAAGTAATAGAAACAACAACACTGGCCGGTCCTTATAAAAGGGATGATCTGAATGTACTGGCCGATATCCGTATTAAAATTTGGCAAAAATTAAAATTTAATTTTCGCTATGCCTATTCTGTTTTACCCATCAGAACCCGTGTTTTTACAAATACAGCCGGAGCATCATGGGAAAGAACACAATACAATAGTATATTGACATTCCGCTTAATTTATATCTTTAACGAGGCTCCCGAACGAAGCAAGTTGCCAGAGGAAAAAGGGGAGTAAAAGGAAAAAGGAAAAAGGATAAAGGAAAAAGTATAAAGTAAAAAAGAAAATAAATTACACAATCAACTAATAAGCAATCACCAGATGAAACAAGCCATGTGAAAATATTCACACACACGATGATGATTATTTTGGCGAAACGAAGTTCACGAACACATTAAATAATAATTAAACATGTGAGTAATTCCATATGTACAAATAAATAATTTTAAAAAATAAACATATGAAAATAGCAGTTTTCCCGGGTTCTTTTGATCCAATCACGATTGGTCATGAATCTATTATAAAAAGGGCTGTACCATTATTTGATAAAATTATTATAGCCATTGGCAAAAATGCTGATAAAAAAAGCTATTTTCCTATCGAAAAGAGAATAGCATGGATAAAAGAGGGTTTTAAAGATTACCCCAGTATTACTGTATCCGAATATAGTGGACTGACTGTTGATTTTTGTAAAATTGTAAAGGCTCAATATATTTTAAGAGGTCTAAGAACTTCCGCTGATTTTGAATTTGAAAGAAGTGTTGGACAGATTAATAAGCAATTGTATCCTGAGGTTGAAACCATTTTTTTGTTGTCCTTACCTGAACATACTTCAATTTCATCCTCAACTATAAGAGATATTGTCAGCAATGGGGGAGATGCATCCCGCTTTGTACCTAAAAGTGTAACATTAATATGAAAATTCATACCTAATGCTTTATATCATTATAATGATATGTATTAATTGAAAATACCGGGCACTTATTACAAAGAGGAATAGATAAAAATATTTCAAGGTCTTATATTAATCACAAGAAAATCAATTACAATGAATTATCATTTAGAAGGACAAGCATACATCGAACTCATAAAACTAATGAAATTATTAGGCTTAGTTGATACAGGAGGAGAAGCCAAACACAGTGTGGAAAACGGAGAAGTATTGCTTAACAATATAATAGAATACCGTAAACGTTGCAAGTTAAGAACAGGGGATCGCATCGAATTTGCAGGCAATATTATCATAATTGAAGAATAAACCCTGATTTTCAAATCTCCGTTTATATCGTTTACAAATTTAAACTTTTAACGAAGCCGGAAATAAGCCAATTAAATCTATTGTATCGAACTTTTATGAATCTTATTGATAAAATTGACTTATTTTAGGTTGGTTTTTAGCTTACTCCCTTTTACAGCAAAATAAATAATAAAAAGAAACAGTGGGATTGGAACCAGAAAACCTGTTGACATCCCAAAATTATCTGCTACCAAACCCATAATTGGCGGAACAACGGCTCCTCCCACAACTGACATTACCAGAAAAGAAGAGGCTTTCTTTGTTTTTGATCCAAGATCTTTAATACTCAATGCAAATATTGTAGGAAACATAATGGACATAAAGAAAAAAACAGCATACAATGATATCAAAGAAGCCCATCCAAACGATGCACTTACAATTGGTAATAATATAGCACATAGTAAAGCATAAACAGCAAGCATAGTGCGAGGTTTGAATCTACCCATTAAAAAGCTTCCACTCATTCGGCCTATCATAAACAGGGCAAAGCCAAATGCCAGAAAATAGGGTCCATTTTTTACATCAAAACGCGGATATTGCCCCTGATCTGTAACAAAATTTATCAGATAGCTGAATACACCGGTTTGAGCCGCTACGTAACAAAACTGGGCAATTACTCCCATAACAAAATGTTTTTCTTTTATCAATGATTTATGATTGCCGGGATTAGCAGCAATGTCTTCTAACTTTATACCATGTCCCTGAAGTTCGTCTTCTTCGGAAATTTCAGGCAAAGGTAATTTCATAAATACCAATGCAACCAGGAAAACCACTATTCCGATACCCGCCATAGGAACAATAAGGGAAACCATTTTTTCACCTGCCTCATTGCTATGATTATCGTATATTGACAAAGCGATGAGAGGTCCTATTATCCATGCCAGGCCATTGAATGATTGAGAAAGGTTAATACGTCTTTCAGCAGTTTCCTTGGGCCCAAGTTTGGTTGTGTATGGATTGGCTGCTGTTTCCAGTGTAGCAAGTCCGCAGCCCAAAATAAACAAACAGCTGAGAAAAATCCAGAAAGATTCAAATGAAGTTGTGGTTGCAATCAGAAAAGCACCTGATGCAAATAAAATCAATCCCAGAATAATACCTTTCTTATACCCATATTTCTTCATAAAATAGCCAGCCGGAATAGCCATCCCAAAATATGCTCCATAAAGAGAAAATTGTATAAAACTGGATTGCCATTTTTTTAAATGCAATATCTCTTGAAAATGTTTATCCAGCGTATCAACCATGCCATGTGCAATACCCCAAAGGAAAAACAATGAAGAAATGAACACGAAAGGCCAAAGAAATTCTTTGGTAGTTATTTTGATTTTTTCCATTTTAGAAGTGTTTAAACTATTATTTAATTGAATTTTATGATTTGCTTTATTTGTTGGTAATCAAATACTTTATATAATTTACCTTCTTATCCTGAGTATTTTAATAATGGCGATCTGCTTTCTGATATCCTTAAAAAACTTCCTGCGTTATGTTTTTTGTTCGCGAATCACGATAGGCAAACGGCAGGCCCAGCAATGTACTATCTTCAGCCAGCAATCCATAATCCACACCCCAGCTGTCAATTCCGATACTATCAGGAATTATATGATGTTGATGTACACAAATTTCAATACCTTTCAGAATTTCAGTATACAAATTGGCAATATTCCAGTAACAATGATTATAGATTGTAAGCATTCCGTTCGGAAAGCGGTATATTTCCTTCATCGACAGCTGCATATTTTCCAGCTTTCCCAATATAACACGTCCGCTTTCGGCAACTAAATCTATAGCAAGGTAATGGTTCATCGCTTTTTATAAAAAAATTTCGAGTCCTTTCATTTGTTCTTCACTCATCCCTTCAGGAATAAAACCAGCCTGAAGGCATTTCAGGTAAATTTTAGCAGCTTTATTGGCAACATCTATAAAATCAAATGCCTCCAAAGCATCTTTACCTGTTGCCAGTGCACCATGCTTGCTCCACAGAACAATAGAATGATTATTTAAACCCTCTGTAGTATGCTTTGCAAGCGCCAGGCTTCCCGGAAGTTCGTAAGGAGCAATGCAGATGCCTTTAGGGATAAAAACCCTGATTTCAGGGAGCATACTCCATAAAGCCTTATTAAGCTTTGCTTCATTATGTCCTAATTCAGGATGATGGCTCAAAGCAATCAATTCTATCGGATGGGTATGGAGCACACAACGATGTGTGTTATTTTGGCTGGTATTGAATAAATGAATCAGCAGATGTGATATAAATTCACTGGTTGGAAGAATTCCGGGATTATCAATTCCACCCCAGACAATATGATAACCTTTTGCCTGATGGTCAATGGATATAATACAAGCTACCTTTTCAGGGAGATTTACCAGTTCTCTGAGACGTTCACCGGTTCCTGTAATAAACAGAAGCATATCGGATGCCTCTTCAGGCATCAAACATTCTATGTATTTTTTATTTTCCTTATCTTTTGATGAAACATTTTGTAAACCGGTAAGATTTACAGAAATATTTCCTGCATTGCGCTCTGCCCATTCGCGTTGCCATAAGTAAGCAGCAATTTCAGAGACTTTACTAATTTCATTCGCGATGGTTTGATTGATTAACATCTTCTAATTTTAAACATTATCTGATTTATAACTCTGTTTTAATTTAATCTTATTCTATTCAATTTCATATTATTATAAAGTTAACTTGCTTGCAAATTTAATATATTAAACAGTACTGCATCATGATATTTCATAAAAAATGGACTCTATTGAAAAGAAGAACATATTTTATTATAGGCTATATTTTCACACATATTAGTACTTATATCTCAATAACTAAGCTATCATATGCCAATTCAATAAAAGAGGGTAATTTTTTATTTACATCTTCGTGTTTTCCAATGAAATGGCTCACATGCGTAAGGTAAGCATGGTCTGGTTTCAGTTCTTCGAGTATGGCAACTGCTTCGGCTACAGAAAAGTGAGAAACATGTTTTGAATTTCGCAGAGCATTTAAAACGATTACTTTTGAACCCTTTATTTTTTCTTTTTCTTCTTCTGAAATAAAACTGGCATCAGTGATATAGGTAAAATCGCCAATTCTGAAACCTAAAATGGGTAATTTTTCATGCAGTACTTCAATAGGAATAATATCTATCCCATTCAATGAAAATGGTTTATTTTCAATATTATGTATCGTTAGTTGAGGTGCTCCAAAATAACGTACAGTTTCGGAAAAGATATAAGGGAATTCAATTTTTACAGCTTCCATTACTCTTTTACAACCATAAATATCTATTTTTTTATTTAGTACATAATTAAAAGCTCTTACATCGTCTAGTCCTGCAATATGATCCCGGTGTTCATGGGTAAAAATTACAGCATCCAGGTTCTGTACATTTTCACGTATCATCTGAATGCGAAAATCGGGACCACAATCCACAACAATTGCAATTTCACCAATCTGAATAAGAATAGATGCCCTGAATCTTTTGTCTTTTTTGTCGGTAGATGTACATACATCACAATCACATGCTATAACCGGTACACCGATTGAAGTTGCCGTACCGAGAAATGTTACTCTTATTTTATCTTTCATGCTTGAAATATTGTATCATCATTAATAAATTATTTTCTGTTCAGTTAAAGCATAAGTACAATTAATACTATTACTTAATATATCAGGTCATCAATTATTACCTTGTCTTTAGTAAGTTGGTTTTTCATTTCTTCAATACTGTCAAAGTTTGTCAGTTCTCTTATTCGTTTATGAAAAAATATAGTAGCTGTTTTTCCTGTTAAATTACATTCATAATCAAATAAGTGCATATCAATACAGGTATCAGGATGGTGCGGCTGATATATGGTTTTAGCATTACGAATATTCAGCATGCCTCTGAAATAACTGTCTTGTGTAGTAAGACTAATGGCATACACGCCTTCAGGTGGAATTAGTTTTATATCTTCATCAATAAAAACGCTCATGGTTGGTAAACCAATTTTCCTGCATACTTCACTTCCCTTTGTAAGCTCACCAACAATAATGTACTGGTGGTCTAAATAGGCATTGGCTCTTTGAATATCACCTTCATGCAATGCTTTTCGGATTTTTGTTGAGCTAACTGTTTCATTTTGAATATCCTGTTCAGGTATTTCTTCGACTTCAAACCCATTTTCGCCGGCTAAATCATGCAATGAATTATAATTTCCTTCCTTGTTATGACCAAAAAAATGATTGAAGCCAACAATGATTTTTTTTGCATGTATCCTATCGAGTAAAATATCTTTAACAAACTGCATGGAAGTTGTTTGTGCAAATTCCTTCGTAAAATTAATAATGACAAGATTATCCAAACCTGCTTTTCTTAATAATTCTATTTTTTCGCGTTGCGAATTGATTAACAACAAATCTTTTCCTTCGCTGTCAGGATAAAGTACACGACGAGGGTGAGGATGAAATGTTATAAGAACAGATTCTCCATCATTCATTTTGGCTAACTTTCGTAAACGATTGATAATAACCTTATGCCCTACATGCACTCCATCAAATGAACCAGTTGTAACTACCGCATTTTTAATGTCTTTGATTTCTTCTAAATTTCTGAATATCTTCATTTACATTTGATTTGCCAATTAGTTAATTAAAAAATTAATTACTAATAACTTATTAACTAAAATTCATTCTTTTTTACAAAATAGGCCACTTTTTCAAGGGAAGTTATCATATCATACTCTTCCAGAAAAACATGTGAAGAAACATTCACCGGTGAAGGTGTGAAATTCAGAATGCCTTTTATACCCGAAATGACCAGATTTTCTGCAACTTTAGCAGCTTCTGAAGCTGGAACAGTAATAATTCCAATAGAAATATCTTCACTCTTAATTATTTCAGCCAATCTGTCATAATGATAACAATGAACTCCGGCATAAATCCTGTCAACTTTTTCGATATTGGTATCGAATGCAGCTATAATTGACAATTTACTCCGTTTGCCTTTTAAATAGCTGATAATGGCTCTTCCAAGATTCCCGACACCAATTACAGCTACTCTTTGTCCTGAATTACTATCAATAATTTCACCGATTAATAGGATCAGTTCCTGAATGTCATAGCCTTTACGTAAAGTTCCTTTGTAGCCGATTAACATAATATCACGTCTGACCTGAACAGAAGTAATGTGTAACATTCCGGCAATTTCATGTGAAAAAATATGTGATTTTCCATTCGCAACACAAATTAATAAGTTGCGTCTGTACTGACTCAATCTTTCAACAGTTTTATCTGGTAATTTTTTATTCTCTTTCATTTTTATGGTTTTTAATTTTTATTTTTGGGTAAAGTAATAATAAAAGTTGTGCCTTTATCGGGTGCACTTGTAACAGTTATATCACCTTCATATGTGTCAACTATTTTTTTAACAATTGATAATCCCAGTCCACTGCCAGAAATACCTTTGGTTTTTTGATTTTTAATTCTTACAAATTCATTAAATAATCTGGACATATCATCTTCCGACATACCTATTCCATTATCACTTATCGTAATTACAACGAAATCGTCCTTTAACTTAATGGCAAAATCAACTCTTCCACCTGCTTTATTATATTTAATAGCATTGGATATGAGATTGTTGAATATAATTTCAATCTCCCGGGCATCGGCTTTAATTTTGATTTCATTATGAGAATTCAGATAAACATTCACATCATTCTGAATTGCAAAAGGTGTCATAGCATCAACAGAAATCTGAGCTATTTCCATTAAATTTACTTCTTTGATATCCCGGGCAGAGGTACCTGATTCGATTTTTGTTAAATCGAGTAAATCCATAATAAGTGATCGCATCCCTTTTACCCTGGCAAGCGAACGTTCAACAATTTCATGATAATCAACTACATTATCGCCATATTGTTTTTCTTCAATCATTTTTAAATAACCCTCAATGGCATTTAAAGGTGCTTTTAGCTCATGAGATAAAACTGAAAGAAATTGAAAACGGATTTGTTTTCCTGCAGTATTCAACTTTTTGGTCATTCTCCTGAAGTAAACCTGTTTGGTAATTGTTTCCATGGATGAACGCAATTCCTGAGGGGTAAAGGGTTTCGGAATAAAATCGAATGCTCCGTTTTTAGTCGCTTTTACAGCTACTTCCAAAGAAGCATAAGATGTAATCATTACCACTACGATATCTAAATGATTTTTACTTACATATTCCAACACTTCTATGCCTTGTATCCCAGGCAATTTGTTGTCCAGCAACATAATATCGGGCAGGTTGTTATTGATTATCTCAATAGCATCTTCACCGGTAGGTGCTTCAATGATTTCGAATTTACATGCTTCCTCCATAAAAGGATAAGATACACTAAAATCTCTCAATACTCTTGAAACGCCTGACCGTATACCCGGTTCATCATCGACAACCAATAACTTAATGAGTTCCATTCCTAAATTTTTAAAAGTTTATTGATCTCCCGGTGTAATTGGTCAGCCCTGATACCTTTATCCATATATAAATCAGCCTTAATCCATTTACGTTCTTCTTCTGAATGAACAGCAAAGCTCATACCGGTTTCGGCAGTAACAGCTGTTGCAATAATAATAGGAACATCAGGATAACGGCGTTTCATTTTATAACTTAAAATAAATCCACTGTCTTCATTTTCCATCATAAGATCAAAAATCGCCAGATCTGGTTTAAAGCTTTCCAGCATTTGTTCTGCTTCATATTGCCCATCAGCAGTAATTACTTCAAAGCCTAGTTTCTCAACTTTTGTTTTGAGCTGGAATAAGTAATCCATATCATCGTCAACTATCAATACTTTTTTCATTGTAAATAATATTTAATTTTATTTTTAGTTACAGATTTTATACAAATAAACACAAAAAACTCAAGTGAAAATTTGTGAAATATGTGGCTGTATTCATTTATTCTGTTTTATATCTTGGCAATGTAATTTTAAATGTAGTACCCGTTTGTCCTTTATCCGGTAAATTATTTGAAGTAACATCTACTTTACCTTTGTGCATTTTAATAATTCCGTAAATAATGGGCAAACCTAAACCCGTCCCTTTTCCAATGCCTTTTGTAGTAAAAAAAGGAGTAAATATTTTTTCCATGTTTTCAGCTGCAATTCCAGAACCAGTATCACTAATAGTAATTATAATTTCGTCTTCACTATCTTTTAAATCTACGTTCAGATCTCCTCCCGAAGGCATTGCTTCAATTGCATTTTTGAATAAATTGGTAACAACCTGTATCAATTGATCTGAGTCCAGCATAGCCATTTTATTCATTAAGTGTGAATTAAGATTTATATTCACATTGTTTGGACAAATTACCGATTGTACACTTCTTTCGAATAGCTTTTGAATATCAATTTCAGCATAATTCAATTGATTTTTACGTGCGAAATTCAATAAACCCGATACTATCTTTTTACATCTGTCAGTTTGTTCAACTATTAATTCCAAATCCTGTAACATAGGATCATCCGTTTTACACTCATCCTTTAGAATGTTACTATACATTGTAATAATCCCTAATGGATTGTTCAATTCATGTGCAATTCCTGCAGAAAGTTGGCCCATATGTGCCAGCTTTTCTGATTGTTTCAATGCCAACTGTGCAGAGGCAAGTTTTTCATTGGAAACGGCAAGATCTTTGATATATTTATGTAACTTCTCAATAGAATATGGCAGACACATTTCTTCTTCAGCCAGTCCTTTAATTATGGCAATGGCATGTTCATTGCATGAATCGTAACCACAGGCACCGCAGTTTAAGTGGTCTTTCTCATTAAATTTGCCTAGTTTATGAAGTACATCATTAATTTCATCCCAGTTAGGGTCAGGAATTCGTCTGTCATTGGAAGCAAAATACTGTGTTAAATCAATATCTTTATATTCTTCCATATCTTTATGCCATTGATCATAATCAATGGATTTCAGCTTCTCTTTTACATAATTACTCACCGATAACCTTCTCCCATATCTTTTCCCTAAAGGTGAAGTACCGGGTCCCATTATACAACCTTCGCAGCATAATAATTCCAGGTTGTTGGAACGAATGGTTCCATTTTCAAATTCTTTGATGGCTTCTCTAAAGTCTACCCTTCCGTCTGCAACAATAACATTGCCTTCATAAATATTTTCGGATACATTGGTGGTTTGCAACAATCCTCTGCTGATGGCAAAAATTGCACCTTTTCCTGAATGAGGCGGATCAAAATCTGTCGGTTCCATGTTATCTGCAGAAATATTTGACTTTGCAAACATCTCACGCAATTCTCTGAATGTAAGGACTTCATCAACCTCAGCCGATTCTGCTTTTTTGGCAATACAGGGGCCTATGAAAACAACTTTAGCATCATATCCATATTTTTTATGCAGCACTCTTGTCATAGCTACCATAGGCGAGGCTATCGGTGCCAGATAAGGAACAAGTTCGGGGCTGTAATGCTCTATATAAAGTGTAATTGCCGGACAATCAGAAGATATAAATCCTTCAGCACTTGGTGTCGTTAATATTTTTGCATATTTCTGAGCTACTAAATCAGCACCGAAAGACACTTCAGAGACATGATCAAAACCCAGGGCTCTAACCATACTCACCAATACTTTATAATCTTTGATATCATCAAATTCAGCAGGGAAACTGGGCGCAATAATGGCTATCACTTTTTGCCCTGATTGTAATAATTCATATACCTGTTCTGTAGCATTGAGAAAAACTTTTGCATCCTGTATACAGACTTTAACACAATTGCCACAGCCAATACAACGTTTGTCGATAACTTCGGCCTGTCCGTTAACTATTTTGATAGCTTTAACTGGGCATTCGCGCACGCAGGTATAACAAACCTTGCATTTGTCTTTGATTGTAAATACCAATTGATTCTTATGTGCCGGCATGGATCTTAGTTTTTAAAGTTCATAAAGTTAAATAGTTTATAAAGTTATTGGTTAATTAAATGCTCCTTGCAAGTATGCTTTGGTTCTGTCCATTTTAGGATTTTCGAAAAATTCTTTTGCAGGTCCCTGTTCTATTACTTCCCCCATATACATAAACACCACATAATCTGCTATTCTTCTGGCTTGTCGTAAAATATGAGTTACCATAACTATGGTGTATTGTTGTTTAAGCTCTTCAAATTTTCTTTCAATGGTTTCACTTGAAATCGGATCCAGGGCTGACGTAGGTTCATCTGCCAAAATTATTTCAGGATCAACGGCTAAGCCTCTGGCCAGGCATAAGCGTTGTTGTTGCCCAATTGATAACTTGGAAGCTGGTTCCCGAAGTCGGTCATGTACTTCGTCCCATAAATTAACCTGCTTCAGATAGTTTTCAACCCTGGCATCCAGTGCTTTTTTATTCCTTCTTCCGCTGATTTTCAATCCATAAGCTACATTATTGTAGATATTCATAGGTAAAGGAAAAGGGCGTTGTGAAAGCAAACCCATTTTTTTTCTGATCTCAGTAACATCCGTTTTTGTATGCAGAATATCTTCATTATCAATTATAATGCTCCCATCTATCTTAACATCATGGTATAAATCAGTCAGACGATTCATGCATTTGAGCAGCGTAGTTTTTCCACATCCCGATGGACCGAGAATAACCGTAAGTTTATTTTCAGGAATTTCAATATTGATATCCTTTAAAATATGCTGCTTACCTATGTATAGATTTAATTTGTCAACTTTTATTTTTGTATTTTCAATCATGGTAATTTTAAATTCTGTTTTTATGATATTTTTTTGACAAAGCTCTTGACAAAAGACTAATTATTAAAATAATAACTATCAAAATAACTGCACTTGCATAGGCTCTGTTTTGTACTTCGGGAACAGGTGAACTTAACTGAAAAAAAATAGACAGTGGTAAAGTAGCTGCAGGTTCATTCAAAGAAGTAGGAATGCTGTCAGTATATCCTGCTGTAAATAAAACAGATGCTGCATCTCCAATGGCTCTCCCGAATGAAAGCAGTATAGCAGTTACAATTCCTGAAAATGATTGCATTAAAACTACCCTGAAAGAAGTTTCAGTTTTCGTTGAACCTAAAGATAAGGAGGCTTCCAGTAATCCAAGTGGTGAAGTTTTAAGGATTTCGTCACATGCCCTGATCATAATGGGTAGTATAAAAAGTGTAACCGTAATAATACCCGCCAGCAAGGATGTTTTGATTCCAAGAAACACCATCAGGGTAAATCCAAAAGCACCATATACTATAGATGGAACACCCCAGATTAAATCAAGTAAAAATCGGATAAAATTCAGGATTTTTCTTTGTTTTACAAGATAAACATTCATAAACAAAGCAACCGGAACACCGATGATGGTTGCTAAAAATGTTGCACCTATCGATAAATAAAGTGATCCGACGATAGCATTCAGTACCCCTCCTTCCTTACCGTAATAGTAGCCTCCATGAGGACGTTGAGTAAGCATTTCCCAGTTTAATGCACTCAAGCCTTTTTTGAAAATGCTGAAAAGTATCAATGCCAATACAAATAATATCAGCATATTGCTTATCAACATTAAACTTCTGAAAAATATTTCTTCTATTTTCTTAATCATTTATAATTAATTCTTAATATTTATCATATCTAACTATCAACATTCGCATCAAAGCGTTAAAAACCATGACTACCACGAATAAAATCAAGGCTGCAAACATCAGTGCAGAGTCATACTTAGGGATTGAAAGCATTTCGCCATAATTATTTGCAATTAAAGCAGGTAATGGATAACCAGCATCAAAAACATTTTTAGGTATCTGTATCATATTCCCAACCACCATCAATACCGCCATGGTTTCTCCAAATGCCCGGGCTAATCCAAATCCTATAGATGCAATAATCCCCGGAACAGCTTTTTTAACCAACACATATTTAATAGTTTCCCATTTGGTAGCTCCTAATGATAAGGATGCTTCTGTAAGTTCTATAGGTATAGTTCTGAATATTTCAATCAAAATATTGAGAATGAAAGGAATAATCATTACAGATAAAACAATGGCACCAGCCAATATACTATAACCCATCGTTTGTGCTCCGAAAATGGGTGCAATCACATTGGAAATAAAAGGAACCACAACGATAATTCCCCATACTCCATAAACAACTGATGGCAAACCTGCTAATATATCAATAACAGGATGAATGATTCTTAAATAGAATTTACGGGAATATTGAGTGATGGACAATGCTGCAAAAATACAAATGGGTGCTGAAATCAGCATTGCGATAAAAGTTACCCAAACCGAACCCATTATAAAAGTTAAAAAACCAAATTTCCCAATACTGGGCTTCCATACTTTGGAAAATAGCAAATCACCCAATGAATTCTGTTCAAACAGCATCGATGACTTATAATACAAACCCGCACCTAATATAAAAGGTAATATAATCACAAAAGTAATAGCTATCAACATCCAGGCAGTACTGATGCGATTTTTTGTTTTCCGGTTATAGAATAATACGATCATATTTTTTTAGTTGGAAATCTGAAGTTAGAAGTCCGAAGTCCGAAGACGGAAGTGGAGTCTCCATTTTTTATAAATCCAGTTAAATTTGCTGATACAGTATTTTCTGGTGTCTTTTTCAATTTAAAATCAGGATAATAATCCTTATCCATAATATGGTTAAAAATTTCCATATAAATCAATGGCTTATTTAAATCTTCTAATGTTTTTAGAATAGCTTCTTTTATTGTCATTATTATTTAATTTACAGTTTTATATTAATAGCCTTTCCAATCTACGGCCTTGCGTCTTCTGTCTTCCGTCTTCAGTCTTCGGACTCCCGTCTTCCGTCTTTAGACTCCTGTCTTCCGTCTTCGGACTCCCGTCTTCCGTCTTTAGACTCCCGTCTTCCAACTTACTTAATTTTCCCTTTAAATGCCACCATCATATTCATTAAATTGAATGCGAATTTATAATATTCATTGAATTCTTCTTCTGAAATATACTCACGCCTTTTTGCCTTATGCAAACAAGTAACAACTTCAGCCAATGAACGTATCGAATATCCCATAAATTTCTTAAACTCAAGATTAGATTGACCAATTGAACCTTCTGAGATATTTAATGCAATAGAATCAACAGCTCTTCTTATTTGAGAAGAAAGATTAAATACTTCTTCTTTTGGAAACTTTGTCACCATTTTATGGATGCTTTCTCCAAAATCCATAGCATTTTGCCAAATTATTAATTTTTCAAACTTGAATTCCATTTTTATTTCTTGTTAATTTTTTCAGTGAGAAAACAAATATATCGTTTTCTATCTTTTAAATTCAATTTTCAATCTTCTGTCTTCCGACTTCCAACTTCCGACTTCCAACTTCTGTCTTCCGACTTCCAACTATCGACTTCTGTCTTCCGACTTCCGACTTCCGACTTCCGACTTCCAACTTACTTCATCTTCTCAAGTTCAGCTTTGATGCTTTCCTCTGATAACAAAACATAACCGGCTTCATTTACATATTTTTGTCCATCGGTGAGTACCCAATTGATAAAATGTGTAATCAATGCTTTTTGTGGTTTTCCCTTGCTTACAAAATACAAATCTCTTGCCGGTGGTGAAGGGTAACGTCCATCTTTTATAGCAGCCATAATGTCGTCCAAAGAGTTGTATACATTTTCTTCTGGCTCAATTTTGCCGTTTTTATTTATATCAATCGGCACTACTTCTATCCCTTCATATTTTTTTCGGCTTGTAATATCATAAACATAGGCAATATTATTGTACCCAATACCTGATATGTCTTTTTTAACTGCATCAGAAACTCCCGGATCACCATTAACACCAATACCCTGAAGGTCTTCCTGTTTTGTGTTGTTAAGGTATTTTGCCCACATTTCTGCAGCACCACATGCATCAGAACGGGTGTAAACGTTTAGTTTTTCTTTGTTTTTAGTTCCCATAGCAGCACCCCAGTTTGTGATTTTTCCGGAAATAAAAATATCATAAAATTTCTCCATTGTAAGACCGGTGGATTTTATGGTTTCAATCTGAGGGTTTTTAGCATTCACAGTTGCCAAAACAGCATCTTTAGAAACAGCTATCCACCATGCTCCCTTTTGCTTTTCTTCATTGCTGACTGCTTTTGAAAACATTCCTAAATCTATCATCCCTGATAATGCATCTGTCATTCCTTTACCTGCACCACCTGCCGACACATTGACTGTAACTTTTGGATATAACTTCATATATTCTTCAGCCCATTTCACTGTTAAGGGATATAAAGCAAAAGCACCGGAAATACTGATATCTCCGGATATGCTGTCTTTCTGTTCAGTATTATTATCACAGCTATTGTTACAACAAGAAGTTGTAAATGCAATAAAGATTGCAAGGATTGAAAAACTTAATAAAATATTTCTTTTCATTTTTAGTATTTTTATTTGGTTATTATATTATTTGTTATCTGCTTACTATTTTCTATCCATTATTCAATATTAATTGTTTATCGTCTGTTTATTGCTCGAATTTCACTTATAACAATACATCTCGTTTATTAAAGCTTGTATGTAAAATATTCATACAATTTTCATCACAGGGTTTTCCAAAAAGAATTTTGTATAATTCATTCAATTGAGGGTTTTTATGTGCAAATTTTATCGATTCTTTATCATCAACGTCATAAATTGCTTTTATTCTTGCTTTAATTTCTTCTTTACGGGATGGAATCGGTTGACCGCCACCATTTACACAACCTCCCGGACAAGCCATAACTTCGATAAAATGAATATCTTTTCTTCCATTTTTTATTTCATCGAGCAATTTTTCAGCATTGATCATATCACTCACTACGGCAATTCCAAGATCTAAATCAGTTATTTTAATTTTAAACTCTTTTTTATTTTTATTTACACTTCTTAATTCAGTAATTTTATAATTAATTAAATCACCGCCTGTTAATAAATTATAACTGGTTCTGATTATTGCTTCTGCAACACCACCTGATACAGCATATAGTTTACCGGAAGAACTCCGTGTACCTAATACTGTATCCGCCAATTCTGACTCAATATTCATGATATCAATACCATACAAACGAATCAGCCTTGCCAGTTCGCGGGTTGTAAGTACAGCATCTACTTCTGTAATTCCTTTGTGAGTCATTTCTTCACGTTGCGCTTCAAACTTTTTAGCAATACAAGGCATGACTGAAACTGTATAAATATTCTCAGATGGGATATTTATACATTCAGCCAAATACCCTTTCATTAAAGTGCCCATAATTTGTTGAGGTGATTTAGCAGAAGCCAAATTTCCAATCAGGTCTGGGTGAGTTTGCTCAACATATTTTACCCATGCAGGACAACAACTGCTGAACATAGGTAAATTCTGTCCGGATTTTATCCTGTTCACTAATTCATTCGCAACTTCAATGGTATTTATATCAGCCCCAAAGCTGGAATCAAAAACTTTGTTGAAACCAATTTTTCGCAAAGCTGCATTTAACATTCCATTGATATCTTTTCCTGCTTTTACACCAAATTCTTCAGCCAAAGTAACTGAAATAGCCGGAGAATATTGAATGACAACATGTTTTTCAGGATTATTTAAAGAATCAATAATTTCAGGTAAATGATCTCTTTCATACAAAGCAGCTGTTGGGCAACTCATTATACATTGTCCGCAGTTGATACAACTCGACAGATTGATTCCTTTCCGGAATGAAGGGGTGATTTCACAATGATTGCCTCTTTTGATAAAGTCTATAGCTGTTACACCAATGATTTCTTCACAAACTCTTACACATCTTCCGCAAAGGATACACTTTTTAGGATCTCTAACCATACAGGAACCCGAACGATCGGCCTTTTGTTTTCCTTTTTGACCAATAATACGACGTTCGAGTACATTGAGTTCTATTGATAATTTTTGTAATTCGCAATTTCCATTTCGTTCACAATATAAACAGTCGTCAGGGTGATTAGAAAGCAGCAGTTCTACTATCGTTTTTCTGGCTTTAATAACCCTTGGAGAATGTGTTTTTATTTTCATCCATTCTTCAACAGGTTGTGCACATGATGGAACTAAATCTTGCTGGCCTTCAACTTCTACCACACATATCCTACAAGCCCCGCTTGGTGCCAGTTCCTCCATATAGCATAATGTAGGTACTTTAATTCCATTGCGATTGAGTGCCGATAAAATAGTTTCTCCTCTTTTGGCTTTGATGATTTTGTTATTTACTTCTATATCGAAAATCATGGCTGAATGCTTATTGGTTATTGAGTTATTTTAAATTTTTGACATTGATTATTGGTTTAATAAAACGTATCAGCATTTTATTTAATGAAGATTGCACTAAATTTGCAGGTTTCAACACATATTCCACAACCTGTACATTTTGATTCTACAATAAAATGTGGATATTTCACGGTTCCAATTATTGCATTTTCAGGACATTTTCGCATACAGGCATTACAACCAGTACATTTATCAACATCAATAAAAAATGCACGAAGTTCTTTACAGACCCCTGCTTTACATTTTCTGTCAAAAATATGTTCTTCATATTCGTCTCTGAACCATTTAAGGGAACTGAGAAAAGTATTGGCAGCCGTTTTTCCCAACCCGCACAAAGAAGTATCTTTAATCACTTCAGCAATACTTTCCAGTTGCATAACACCTTTAAATCGTTCTAATGTTTGATGTGAAGCTTCATCCTTTGGAATTTTAGTAATCTTTTCAAGAATTTCAAGCATACGTTGTGTTCCTTCTCTACAGGGGATACACTTTCCGCAACTTTCATGCTGAATAAAGTTAATATAAAATTTTGTGATGTCAACAATGCAGGTTTCTTCATCCATAACAATGATACTTCCTGAACCCATGATGGCACCTATCTTATTCAATTCCTCATAATCAATTGTAATATTCAAATTTTCCCTGACAAGACAAATACCGGCCGGTCCACCCAGCTGAATTGCTTTGAATTGTTTATTGTTTTTAACATTTCCACCAATCTTGAAAATAATATCTTCAAAAGTTGTTCCCATTTCAACTTCAATAATACCATTCATTTTGATTTTACCGGAAAGCGTAAATACTTTTGTACCTTTACTAGTTGTCGTTCCAATAGAATTGAACCAAACAGGACCGTTTATAATGATAGCAGGAACATTGCACAAGGTTTCAACATTATTGATGACCGTCGGCTTTCCAAATAAACCTCTCTCGGTCGGGTAGGGAGGCCTATATCTGGGCATTCCACGTTTTCCTTCTATACTGTTCAACATGGCTGTTTCTTCTCCACAAACAAAAGCACCGGGTCCTTTTTTTATGATAAATTCCAGATTAAAACCGCTGTCAAATATATTTTCACCTAATAATCCAAAAGCTTTTGCATCATCAATAGCCTTTTTAAATCTTTCAATTGCTAATTTGTTATCTGCTCTGATGTAAATAAATGCTTTACCGGCACCAATTGCATATGCCGCAATTGCCATCCCTTCTAATAATTTATGTGGATTGCTTTCTATGATTGATTTTTCCATAAAAGCACCCGGATCGCTTTCATTGGCATTGCAAACCAGATAATGCTGGTCAGCAGCGTTATCATGGGTAATTTTCCATTTTTTCCCGCATGGATATCCGGAGCCACCCCTTCCTCTTAATTCACTTTTTTCGATTATTCTGCATACATCATTGGAAGTATAATGGTAAATTGTTTTTATAAACGCTCTGTAGCCTCCATATGCAATAAATGTTTCAATATCTTCAGGGTCAATAATTCCATTGTGTTCTGTTACTATTCTTTTTTGACCGGCAAAATAATCTATTTCATCAATAAAATTTACATTCTCCCATTTTTGCAAATTCTTTTGACGATATTGTCCTAAAATATGATCACTTTCTATAGTGTTGTTAAACACACCATCTAATACTTCAGCAACATTTTCAGCATTCATATATTTAAATGATACCCTTGTCATTCCGGGTAACTGAACATCCATAATAGGCTCTAAAGCACACAAACCAATACAACCGACTTTAATAATTTCTGCAGATATTTGTTTTTCAGTTAAGTATTGTTTGATAGTGTCCATTGTTTTTTGAACACCTGCAACATATCCACAGGAGGAAGCTCCAACAAAAATAATGGGTTTAATTGTTTTTTCCAGTTTAAGTATCTTTATTCTTTCCTCATCTTCTTTGCTAAAACTGAGTGTTTCGTTCAAGAGTACTTTTTCTTTCAGGAATTGTATATTACTTTCCATAGTCATCAGAATTATTTTTCAGCTTTTAAATTTTCAATAATACCCTTAATATCAGAAGCTTTAACTAATGTATAATATGCTTTGTTTACAGAAATTACAGGAGAAATCCCGCAAGCACTTAAACATGAAACATATTCAATACTAAACAAGCCATCGCGGGTACATTGTCCATGTTGAATTTTCAATAATTTTTCTATTTCTTTACGGATATTTGAAGAATGAGACAGATGACAAGCAGTTCCATTACAAACCCTTATGTGAAATTTGCCCTGCTGTGTAAATTTAAAGTGATCATAAAATGAAGCTATCCCATATATTTTAGCAGTAGCCATTTTAAAATGAAGACTTGTTTTAATAATTGTTTCTTCAGATAAATAACCTTCAATTTCCTGTATTTCCTGTAAAACATCTAATAAATCACTTCTGTCTGAATTATTTTGTTTTTCAAGAATTTCATCTATATTGCTCGCCATGGCAAATGAGTTTAAATTTTGTACAAAAATAACAGAAGTTTTTTAATTAACAAGATTTATTGTTAAAAAAATAACACTGTTATTCAGTTAACAGCTATTTTTAATAGATACTGATCTTAACCTTAGCTTTGAATGTAAAGGTTTGTATCATTTATACCATTGAAGTAAGCAAAAAATC
>CAIUKU010000295.1 GCA_903899825.1 uncultured Bacteroidales bacterium
AATACTCGTACATCCATAACCCCTTGTGTACAATTCCACAGCATTCTTCTTTTCTTGAATACTGTGTTTTCGATTTTTTCTTTTTCTTTCCATAAAAAAACACCCCAAAAGTTTTTTGTCTAACTTTTGGGGTGCAGTTCAGTTTGAGCGTCTTTTTTATTGTAATTGAAAAAATATTTATCTGAGAATTTGCAAACTACTTTTATATTCTACATCTTTTAAAATACCTTTTGCTTTGATAGTAACATAATAAACGCCATCAGGTAGTCCTTCTCCACCAAAGTCATTTTTATAATTGGTATTCTCATAGACTTTTTTACCCCAACGATTGTAAATGATAACCTGAGTTTCAGAATATGCACCACCTTTAATTAAAGCTCCAATCTCAAATTTATCGTTGATTCCATCTGCATTTGGAGTCATAATATTGGGAAATATCAAAAGATCATCTACGATTTTTACTTTATATGAATTGGTATCTGTACATTTAATGCCACTTCCGTGATCGCTGATAGAAATTAAAGTAACTGTATATTCTTTTTCATCAGGAATACTTGGGAAACTGTGTGAAGGATTCATAGAATCAGATGTAGCAGTATTATCTCCAAAATCCCAGTTCCAGGTAAATGTTGGGTTATTAGGCGTAGTTAGATTTACAAAGTTGATCATTGGATTAGATCTGAGTCCAATTGGCGGATCCCAGGTGAAATCAGCTTTTGGTTGAGGGAAGCTGGTAACATAATTAGGAAGAGACATAAATGATTGAGTACAACCATTTATAGTTGTTGCAGTTATTCCAAGCATATAACTTCCTGCAGCATAAATATGTGTTACGCTTGCTGTGTCATAGGTTGTTAAGGTCTGACCATCCCCAAAACTCCAGTTGTAGGTTGATAGAGGTGGAGAAGATTCATTAAAATAATTAATTACCAATGGTTCACAGCCTTGAAGCGGTTGGGGAGGATCCGAAGAATAACTGATTTCAGGTTTTGGATTTAAGGTAACCTGAATGGTATCCATCCCAATACAGTTTAATGTATTGGAAATATTGGAATTTGTTGCTGTCAGGACGTAATTAAATGAATATACAGCAGAATGAAATGTTGTGTCAGAGTATATTGATTGAGTAGTCTGAGTACCTGAAGGTGTTAACCAGGAATAATTTGAACTGATGGTATCAGCACTTAATAAAACACTGTGAGGGTAACAAACAGCTGTGTCTGAACCTATATGAGGATGAGGTGTAGTTATTACTTTCATTGTAGTAGTGGTGTCCCATACGCATCCAAATTCATCTACCAGTGAAATATTATAGATGTAATTACCTCCGGTTGTTGGAGCAATAATTGCAGTTGTATCAGATAAAGCAGTAATAAAAGGGCCTGCAAATCCTACAGAGTCAATTTTTACATCATAGGTCCAGCTACCTGGCATTAAATTGGCCTGTAGCTCTAAGGTCCAGTTAAAAATATATCCATTGTCAATTCCCCAGTCATCAGTAATTTCAATACTCCAGGTGCCATTTAAGGGGCAACCAATTAATCCTGAAAGGGGATTGGCAGGCACATAATAATTGGTATGATTAACTGTATTTGTTGAGTCTATTTTTGTTGGACCTGTTCCTTTGTGACTTCCCAATGTCCCATTAGTAGGGTAGAAATCTGACCAGCAATAGTTCCAGCCCACTCCCTGAATATTAGCAGAAGCTAAACAAGCAGAACCATCAGGTTCATAAAAATTTCCTAATCCGTTACTTCCTGAATGTTGGTTGGGGTCAATATTAACACTTTGATTATTCGGGCATCTGATCCTGAATCCTAAATCTCCAGAGAAGCTGTGTTCGATATTTACACATATAGCAAGAATATCTGTAGCTGCAGTGATAGTTGCACCCATTGGAAAATTATTAAAGAAAACGTTCGTATTATAAACACCAGGAGGACATGCAGGTCCATCAGGAATAAACATCGTACTGTCAAATCCTTGTTTTGATATTTGTGAAAAACCCATAGGTTCTACTAATATAGTTGAATTAGGATTATAGCCGACATTTATTATTTTTGTATTTCCAGAACACATATCTGCCAAAGGTTGGATGGTAGTTCTGGGTTTTGAGGATATTCTGACCCTTGTTCCTAATGCATTTGTGTTGATACAACCTACACTATCAGTAATTTTTAGAATTACATCATAGCCTTTTCTGACAGCATACGTATGAGAAACACTAAAGCCTGTTGCTACAGGTGAGCCATCTCCAAAGTCCCATTCATAGGTACAATTATTTTTACTCTGATGGTAGGCTATGTTGTTATCGGGGAAATTTTCTGCAGCTACTAAAGTAACTGGTTTTCCCAAACAAACATCAACATAATTGCTGTCTGGTTTTGGCGAAGTCAGAATTGTATCAAGTGTTGCAATTACTCTCTGGCAGTTTTTAACACATACCAGTGCGGCAAACCATCCTGCTTTTTGAATACTTGCATCTGTTACAAATCTGAATGTTAAAGCACCCGATAAATTCGAGATAGTTGATTGTACAACGTTTTGTCCGGCAGTAAGTGGATTAGAATTGTTGTATTTACCAATCAATGGAGAAGTTGTATTGAGTCCATCATATACATATAATGTATCAGAAGCATCAATGTCAAAAATACTAAAACTTACTTTTAAATGCGTATTTGTAACACTATTCGATTGAAAAGTAATGGTTTGATTTACATTTGGTGAATAATTCCCTGATGAATTATCATAAAAATCAACTGCACAACTTGTTATAGTTTGCCCATTGCTGTTTTCAATATTGTATATCTGAGCATTGATATAAGAAGCAGATATTAAAAATAGGCAGAGTAATATTATTTTTTTCAT
>CAIUKU010000296.1 GCA_903899825.1 uncultured Bacteroidales bacterium
AAAAACAATGCTAAAAATTATTGATTAAAATATGAATAACAGTTATATATGGTCTTTGCCGTTTAAATTTAACAAAATAATTCTGTTAAATTTAACAGAATAAGAATTTATATATTATCTTTGTTAGTTAAAATAAAGCGAATAATATGATTAAATAACTACTATCTTCTTTTTTTATCTCTTTGCCTTTTTTTCAACGTATTGCGTTGAGATATTTTGTTATTTAATCCATCTTTATTTATTTTTAGTTAAACCAAAATTGCTCTATTGAAAAATAAGCAATTGATTCATTTTTTGTAAATTAAATATTCAAAAATTAATTGAAATAAAAAATTTATCAGGTATAACCCAAAGAATTGAATATATCTTGGTCTCGTCTCAAGCGAAAACGAAACCAAATAGAAATAACAAACTTGAATGCTTTAAAAATAACTATTTCAGCAATTTAATACCATATTAAAAGATGAAAACAAAAAGTACTTCCTTTCTGAATATGAATACAAAACCAGTATTTCTATTTATTGTTTTTTTAGTTTTATCATTGAACATACAGGCGCAGTATTGCCCGGCAACCAATGGTTGTTATATGTATATTAACCGGGTACAATTTAGCAATATCGATAATTCGAGTTCCTGTTCAAATTACTATGATTATACTTCATCTTATACTGCCGGTATTATGCAGGGATATCCTTATCAGATAACTGTTACGAATTCACAACATTATACCTTCAATTTTTGTGATGTATGGATTGACTGGAACAATGATTCAATTTTTGACAATATTACAGAGTACTATGGTTTACCCAATACATCAAATCCATATACAGGAACTATTTCTGTTCCTTTAAATTCAACTGTTGGAGAAACAAGAATGCGGATTAGGCTCAGATATGAAGGAAATGTAACGCCTTGTGGAGATGCTGCTTCTCCATTTTATGGAGAGGTTGAGGATTATGCTGTAAATATTATTGCTGCAAATCCTATGACTTTGGGGGGGGTATTGTTTAATCAAATACAGGGAATCGCTATACCAGGCTCACAAAATGTAAAAATGGCATGTGTTAAAGTTATTACAGATGGAAGTATAAATCCGTTGTATCTTAAAAATATTACCTTAAATTCTTTAGGAAATGCTACGTATATATCAGATGCACAATTATTTTATACAAATAATTCTCCCGTTTTTTCCATGCTAAAATCAATAGGCACCCAAATCAACAGTCCCGGAAGTCAACTTATATTCAATGATTCCGTTTCTCTTTTACCTGATACAAATTATTTCTGGCTTACTTATTCTGTAACCAACGTTACACCGGTTGGAACTCATTTAAAAGCAAATCTTGAATCAATAAATATTAATGACACACTTCAATTACCAACTTCAATAGATACTTCTGCTTTTGTTGAGGTTGTTGCTCCATTAAACGGAACCTATCTTATAAATGCACAGGGCAATGGAGATTACCTTAATTTCACTGAAGCTGTTAACGAATTGGTTATAAGGGGTGTATCAGGAGCTGTTGTGTTTAATGTTGATTCAGGTATTTACAATGAGCAAATCAGGATTCCTTCAATAGCAGGAGTTTCAGCAACAAATACCGTAACTTTCAAATCCACTAACAATGACAAATCGAGTGTATTATTAACTTACTCACCTAGCAATTACAGCAATAATTATACTGTAAAATTAGAGAATACTTCTTTTATTCATTTTCAAAATCTGAGCATTTCTTCTCAAAACTCATTTGACTATTGCAGGGTTATAAATATTTCAGATTCATCCACTAATATAAGTTTTACCGATAATAATATTACAGGAACTCAAATATATTACGGTAACAATAATATGGCTTTGGTCTATTTATCTACTTACGCTTCTTCCAACATATCTTTTGTTAACAATACATTGGTGCATGGTTCTTATGGTATTTATTTTGAGGGATATAATTTATTGTACAACAATATTATAGATGGAAATACATTTATAAATCAAGGAAGCTATGGAATTTTTGCATTCAGACAATCAAATTTAACAATTACCAATAATTTTATTAATTCTGAATTAAGTTCTTCATATTTTTATGGGATTTACTTTGTCTATGGAAGCGGGAATGTAAGTATTAATAATAACCGGATCGCAATAAAGAATTTTGGCAATATGTATGGTATAATAATGTATGATTATATTGGGAATATTCAGAATTCAAGTATTTCAAATAATTTTATTTCACTACAACCAACTTATGGTGAAGGAACTGGTATCAGATTTGGGAATGATTCTATTTTAGGTATCTATTACAATAGTATTAATATTGTTGGAAACAATACAAACACAAATGCAATAGATATTCAGAATTCTGCAGATTTGGTATTTAAAAATAATATCCTTTCAAATACAGCTTTCGGAACTGCAATTAATGCAGGCTCATGTAATCAGTGTCAATCTGATTATAACAATATTTATTCAAACGGAACTATTGCAAAGATGAACAGTGGAAATATCCCTGATCTTGCTTCATGGACTGCAGCAACACAAGCGGATAGTAATTCTCTAAGTGTAATCCCTAAATTTTATTCTGATATAGATTTACATACAGCAAACATAAATTTAAATGGAAAAGCAATACCCATTAATGGTATAACTGCCGATATTGATGGGCAAATAAGAAATGTATCCACTCCTGATATTGGTGCTGATGAATTTGATCCACCAGCTTATGATTTAAAAATAGAATCATTTATCAATTTACCTTCAGGATGTGGATTAAGCAATAATGAGAAAGTTGAAGTAATTATTGAAAATGCAGGGACTTCAAATTATACTGCAGGAAATTCTATCATAAAATATCAGGTTGATATTACACAACAGTTGGTAAATGAAACAATTAATCGCAATATTGCTTCAGGTGACACCATTCATTACACATTTTTCGGCGGAGCAGATTTATCAGTAAATACACTGATGAACGATACTTTATTCCAGATCAAAACCTGGGTAGAATATGGCAATGATACCAATCATTCCAATGATAGCATTCAAAATACATCCATATCAAAATATGTACCTTTACCGCCTGTAGTTTCAGATACAACCATTCCTTATGCAACTTCTGTTAGTTTAAATGCTAGCGTTCTTCAGGATTACATTCCTGTATGGTATGAATCAACTACATCTTTAAGTAAACTCAATATTGGAAATCCATTTACAACTCCTGTTTTATTTAATCCTGATACCTTTTATGTGACTACTCAAAAAGGAGGTCTTGAATATGGCATCATTGGAAATGACAATTCTTATATTTTAACCTTTCCTTTTTATTCCTATTATTCAGCACGCACACAGATAATATACACCGCTGATCAAATGCGAGCTGCAGGATTTGTGTCAGGTATTATTACTTCTCTGGCTTTCAATGTCTATTCGCCATCTACAACTGCTATGAATGATTTTAGTATCAATATGAAAAACACTAATATATCAAATCTTACTGCTTATGAAGAAAACGGATGGACGAATGTATATAATGCCACCTATACGGTTCCCGGATCCGGATGGCAGGAAATAATTTTTCAAAATCCATTTACATGGGATGGTATCAGTAATATTTTGGTAAATATTTGCTTCAACAATAATGATTATGGCAATTATTCCTATGTTTATGGAACCAATCTATCTGGTAAAACTTGGACTGGTGCTACTATAAGTAATACAGGATGTAGTCTTACAAACGGGTATATTCAGAATTATCAGCCCAATATCCGTTTTAAAGGAACAATGCTGGGAAGTGGTTGTGAAAGCAACAGATCTCCCTTACACATAGCTCTCAATAATATACCTACCAAAGATATTGGAATAACCTCTATTCTTTCTCCTTCTACAGATTTTGAAATATCAAATCCGGTATCTGTAGGAGTAGTAGTAAAAAATTACGGAACAAATGTATTAGACACTCTGTTTGTTTCCTATCAGAAGAATGAGATTTCTCCTATTGTTACCGAGATGATTATCAGAAGTTTAGCTTCAGGAGATACCTTGCATTATTATTTTACCCAAACTGCTGATATTTCAACATTGGGAACCTATAATTTTACTGCTTTTACCCAACTTCCCGGAGATACTATTTCTTTGAATGATACTATTCATAAAGTAGTTGAAAATTTTACCTATTGTGCCGCAACCTATAATTACGGTTGTTATGATGCTTATATTGATCATTTTGTTGTCAGTACTTTGTCAAATAATATTTCAGGATGTAATAATGCACCGGGAACACATATTATTTATCCGGAAAACGCATTTACTACTGTATTAGAAAAAGGTATTCCTTATCCTTTTTCAATAACTACTATGAATTTGTATAACAGTAATATTGGATATGGTATATGGCTGGATTTGAATCATGATGGTGATTTTAATGATGCTGAAGAATTTATTTTCAATAAATATTCCATAGGCAATCAGGCAACAGGAAATCTTATTATTCCTGATACCTATAATTACGTTGGAAAAACAAGGATGCGGGTTAGAACATTAAGAAGTAATTATATTTATTCCAATAACTCATGCTCAAACTATTATGAATATGGTGAAACGGAAGATTATACCGTTACTTTGACACCTTCAGTACCTATGGCAATTGACAGCATATTGTTTGATCAATTGAATGGAATTACTTTGCTAGGTTCTCAAAATGTTAAGATTGCAAAAATAAAAATTAAATGCCTTGGAAGTCAAAATCCTTTATATTTAAAAACGGTTGATCTCAACGCATTAAATTCCTATACTAATATTGACGATGCGCAATTGTTTTACACCCATAACTCAGCAGATTTTTCAATGCAGTATCCATTTGGGCCACAAATATTCAGTCCCGGCAATCAAATGTTTTTTTCCGATTCTGTTACTCTGCTTCACGGTACAAATTATTTTTGGCTTACTTATTCTGTTTCAAACAATGCAAATGTAGGATCTCATTTGAAAGCAAATCTTGAATCGGTAAATATTAATGATGTAATTCAGTACCCAACTTCAGTAGATACAATGGGTTATATTGAAGTTGTTGCTCCTTTAAACGGAACTTATGTTATAAATGCTCAGGGCAATGGTAATTATCTCTCCTTTACTGAAGCTGTTAATGATTTGATTTATAAGGGAATATCTGGTCCTGTCGTATTTAATGTTGACACTGGTACTTATTATGAGCAGATTAGCATTCCTTCTATCGCAGGAGCATCTGCTACAAATACTATAACTTTTACCTCAACAAACAATGACAGATCAAGTGTTATTTTAACCTACAATCAGACTAATAGTACTGATAATTATACTGTTATGTTGCAGAATGCATCATTCATTAATTTTCAAAACCTTACCATTACTTCCGGTTATTCCTATAATTATAGCAGAGTAATCTATATAACAGATTCAAGCAGCAATATTAATATTTCAGGGAATAACATTGCCGGAAGCGATTCTTATTCGGGAAATTATATTAGTTTGGCATTGGTCTATTTTTCTCCTTCAACTGCTTCTTCTAATATATCTATTTTAAATAATTCTTTATTCTATGGATCTTATGGTGTAATGTTTGATGGCTCTTATACAATGAGTGATAATACCATCTCAGGGAATAGTTTCATAGATCAGGGAAATTATGGGGTTTTTGTTAATCATCAATCAAATTTAAACATTTCATATAATTATATTTATTCAGGGATATCTTCTTCTTTTTATTACGGGATTTATTCCAATAGTGGAAACGGGAATGCGATCATAAGTAAAAATACAATAGATGTTAATAGTTTTAATACTATTTACGGTATATCAATGAATTATAATGCAGGAGACATTCAGAATTCAAGAATTGAAAATAATTTTATTTCTTTGAATGCATCTTCCGCAGCAAAAGGTATTGCAATGAGTAATAATACATATATTGGTGTTTATTATAATAGTATAAATATTTATGGAAATAATAGTAATACGGACGCTCTATATATTCAGAATTCTACTGGTTTAGATCTTAAAAATAATATTTTTTCAAATAATGCGAGTGGAACTGCTATCAATATTGGAGGTTCTAATCAGTGTAATTCTGATTACAACAACATTTATTCAAACGGAACTTTTGCAAGAGTAAATGGTATCGTTAGCAATGATTTGCCTAACTGGACTTCAGCTACATTAATGGATAGCAATTCAGTAAGCATTATGCCTCAATTTTTATCTGATACAGATTTACATACTTTAAATATATCTCTGAATGCGAAAGCAACCCCTGTTATAGGAATTACATCAGATATTGATGATCAGCTAAGAAATACCCTAACACCTGATATTGGTGCAGATGAGTTTGATTTACCACCTAATGATTTACAATTAGTTGGATTTATTAATTTGCCGTCGGGTTGCGGATTAACGAACAACGAAAAAATTGAAGTAATTGTAAAAAATGTGGGAGATTCAAATTTTGTTGCCGGCAATGCTTCTATAATATTCAGCGTTGATTTACCACAACAGCTTGTGAATGAAACGATAAACAGAAATATTGCAACAGGTGATACCATACATTATACATTTTCAACAGGAGCCAACCTGTCAGTGAACTCTTATCTGTATGATACTACATTTATTATTCAATGCTGGACTAATTATTCAAGTGATATTAATCATTTTAATGATAGTGCTTTTACAACAACTTTGTCTAAATATTTACAACCAGCGCCAGTAGTAGCTGATACTATCATTCCTTATGCCACCAGTGTAGCATTAAATGCTCAGGTTCTTCCGTCATATATTCCTATCTGGTACGATTCCATGTCAGCTTTAAACACTCTTAAAATTGGCAATCCGCTCGTAACTCCTATCATGTATCAACCTGATACATTTTATGTTTCTTCACGAAAAGGAGGATTAGATTATGCAACTATCGGAACAGGTACTTCTATTCAGGGATATCCATTTTATACTTATTATCATGATTCAAGAACTCAAATGTTGTATACTGCTGAAGAGATCATCGCCAGCGGATTACAACCGGGAATGATTTCTTCACTTTCTTTCAACATTTCAAATGTAGCAACATCATATCAATCTATGAATGGATTTAAAATCCTGATACAAAATACTTCTCTTACTAATTTGTCTGGATTTATAAGTACAGGATTTACAACGGTTTATTCAGGTAATTATACAGTTTCTGCAACCGGATGGAGGGAAATTGTATTCCAGAATCCTTTTTACTGGGATGGAGTGAGTAATATATTGATCAGTATTTGCTTTGATAATACTTCTTATACCAGTAATTCAAATGTTTATTCAACACTTTCTACAGGTAAGGTATGGCACAATCATACGGATGGGGGAACTGGTTGTTCATTAACAAGTGGAAGTTTACAAAGCTACCGGCCAAATATCCGTTTTAAAGGTATAAAAATGGGCTATGGTTGCGAAAGTAACAGAATTCCTCTACATTTAGGTATCAGTAATGCATCTGGCAAAGATATCGGAATAACATCCATATTATCACCAAATACAGGTTTTGAAATTTCAAATGCTGAAACGGTAGCAGTAGTTGTTAAAAATTATGGGACATCAACCCTAGATACCATGTTTGTTACATATAAAAAAGCTGATACTTCTCAGGCAGTTACTGAAATGATAACCAGAAGTTTAGCTTCAGGGGACACGCTACATTACTATTTTACTCAGAAAATTAATCTTTCAACACTAGGTTCATACTCCATTAAGGCATTTTCAAGTCTACAGGGCGATACCATTTATTTGAATGACACCATTTCAAAAAATATTGAAAACTACACGTATTGTAATGCAACTTTAAGTAGTGGCTGTTCCTATACTTATATCAATAGTTTTACAGTCAACTATCTGCAAAATAATAATTCTTCATGTAACTCATCTACTGGAAGTTATATAAATTATCCTGAAAACTTATTTACAACAACCCTGCAAAAAAGTATAAATTATCCTTTTACGATAAAATCAGTAAATAATGGATCCTATGTAGGATATGGTATTTGGTTGGATTTTAATCATGATGGCGACTTTGATGATGCCGGAGAATTTCTTTATTCGAAATACTCCGACAGTACTCAACTGGTTGGTAGTATTAGCATACCAACCACTTATGGCTTTACAGGAAAAACAAAAATTCGAATCAGAGCTGTTCGAAATTACTCTGTTTATTCTTACAATTCATGTACAGTCTATTCAGACTATGGAGAAACAGAAGACTACACTATAAAAATAATGCCGCAACCCTTACAAAAAGATGTTCAGTTGGTAAGCATTGTAAAACCTGATTCAATTTACCAGTTGATTCCTTCCGATGTAATAGTAAGACTTAAAAATATTGGATTGGATACCTTAACGCAAATTCCAATGACTTATATTTTTAATACACAAACACCTGTTTCTTATACCTGGAATGGTCAGTTATTACCTCAGGAATTTATGAATATTTATCTTCCTCAGCTGACTACCAATACAACTAATAACAATTTTACCGTATTTGCAGGTTTAGCAGGAGATTTGGATAATACGAATGATACTTTATACAAAAGCTATGTTGCTTTACCTTCTCCTTCATTAATACAAATCAATCCGGATACAATTCATGCATTTATTCCATCCTGTAATGACTCAATTATAAAACAATTTAAGATTTATAATACCGGATGGTCTAATTTAAATTATACAATTGGTGCAACAGGAATAGGCATAATTGGCGACACATCAATATTGGTAATTCAGGATGCTACAGAATGGGGTATTGATATGAAAAATTTTATTCAAACCAATTTCAACAAAACAGCAACCAAAATTTCATACAGCCTGGTTCCAACTACAAATTTTTCTTTGTATGACATTATCATTGTTGTTGGTAATCAATCTTCAACTTATTATAATACAATTTCCAGCAACAAGACCAAGTTTGAAGCATTTTTAAATAGTGGTGGCATTATTCAATATCAGCTTGCAAGTTATAATGGGAATACAATCAATCTTGCCGGAGGAGTCAATGCGCTGACAGGCAATAATGAAACACAAAACAAATCTTTGCTGATGACACATCCTATTGTAAATGGTTTGCCTCAGACCCTGTCTGGAAGTGATGCGAATGCAGGATATTTTTCTAATCTTCCGTCCAACGTTCAAATCATTACCCAGACAATGAGTTCTGCAAAACCAACTACCATTGAATATGTTTATGGAAATGGTTTGGTAATAGCAACTACCATGACATGGGGCTATCTTTACAGCAACGGGTATAATTCAGGCCCAATGCTTCTCAAAGCCACAAATTATTCAATTTCTAAGGTAGGATTGCTTCCAAAATGGATTTCTATGCCATCAACTTCTGGTGTTGTGCTTCCAAACGACTCATCTCTTGTTAACTTAACGTTGAAATCCTGGCTTTTAAATGCAGGAAATCATACGCAAAATTTAGTAATAAAATCTAATGATCCTTTTACCCCCAGTATTAAATTGCCTTTGTATTTAACTGTAACAGGATTACCACAAATCATATTTAATGACAGCGTATGGAACGCTCCTTCTATTATGGCAGGTGTTATATCAACAAAAAGTTTTAAAATTTACAATACAGGATGCGACTCCTTAAGAATAACTGCTCTAAATCATACAGATGCTGCATTTACAACTATTTATCCTTCTGTTGTTTCACCAAAAGATTCTGCTTTAATTACTGTAAACTTTAGTTCATTGACACAGGGCTTACATAGTGATACTATCATTATTCTTAATAACAGTGATACCAAACATCTGTATTTAAACGGAACTGTTTTGCCAACACCACAATTTATAATAACACCTGATAGTCTCGTAGTTAATTCAAGCAATTGCAATGATACCATAATCCAAAGCTTAAAGATAAAAAACACTGGAAATACTACCATGAACTGGAATGCTTATTTTAGCAAAGGTCCTGGAAAAGCGCTTGCATTCAGCAGCAATGCTTCTGATGTCAGGTTTGGAAACTTTGGCCAAATACCTCAAAAAGGCTGTATTGAATTTTGGATGAAAGCAAATACATTTTCAGGAACAAAAATCCTTTTTTCATCTTCTGGTCTTAACGGTAATTGGAAGGGTATAAACATTTATCAATCTAATAGTTATTTATATTTAACTGTAGGAAATGATAATGGAAGTACTTACAACAGTTATACAATTACCACAAATATTGATTATGGCAAATGGCATCATGTAGCTGTAAGCTGGGATATAACACTTAATCAGGTCTGGACATATTTCGACGGTAATGTTTACAGCAACTCCAGTTATAATCCAAATTGGCCTACCAGTTTTTCGGATGTAAGATTAGGAACTGGCTATAGTACTTCTTCCAGTAATTATTTTAACGGTGAAATTGATGAATTGCGCATGTGGAGCGAAAATCGTTCAGCTGCAAACATCAAAAACCTGTATAAACAGGCTTTAGTTTTACCAACACCTGCATTGATGGGATTGTGGGGCTTTAACGAAGCTTCCGGTGATACAGCATATAGCTTTAATAACAATCTGAAAGCTGTGTTGTATAATACTACAAGGATAAATTCAGCTGCAAAAATTGAGAATCCGGGTATTGATGTTTATCCTTCCAATGGCGTATTGGCAGATGGAGATTCAATAAATGCACAGGTGACATTCATTACGAGTGGAATAAATAGTGGAACGCTTAATTCAGGAATTGGAATTTCGACGAATGATCCTTTACATTCATTGGTTATTATTCCTACAAAACTTAACTTAACCGGAAGCCCTCTCTTGCATTTGCTCACCACAAATCTGAATATAAACAGTATAATGGCCGGTGCTTCTATAACCGACTCTATTTATTTTACCAATACAGGTTGCGATACCCTTAAAGTAACAAATATAACACATGGAAATAGTGTTTTTACTGTTAATCAATCCTCTTTTACCTTGTTGCCAAGAGATACAGTAAAACTTAAAGTTACATTTAACCCTGTTAATGTAGGCAATTATTTTGATACGTTGAATATAATTTCAAACGGAGG